>NZ_DATBMI010000069.1:0-42050 GCF_036554925.1 Pedococcus sp. | reverse complement strand
CGTCTCGCTGCCCGGCATCTCGGACGCCCTCGGCACCCTCGAGCAGCAGGACATCTTCTTCATCTCCGACCTCGCCGGCATCATCCGCGGCTTCGTCACCAACGTCTCGGTGCTCACCCTCATCGCGGTCGGCCTGTTCGTCCTCACGGCGTGGGTCCTCTGGCGCTCCTCCTTCGGCCTGCGCCTGCGCTCCTGCGGTGAGTCGCCGGTGGCGGCGGAGAGCCTCGGCATCAACGTCTACCGGTACAAGTTCCTCGCCGTGCTGATCTCGGGCGGTCTCGCCGGCCTCGGTGGCGGGTTCCTCGCCCTCGTGGCGGCGAACGTCTACCGCGACGGCCAGACCGGTGGCCGAGGCTACATCGGCCTTGCGGCCATGATCTTCGGCAACTGGCGCCCGGGCGGCCTGATGGCCGGTGCCGGTCTGTTCGGCTACACCGACGCGATCCAGCTGCGTGGCGGCGGGACCACCGTCCACGCGCTGCTCCTGCTCCTCGCCGTCCTCCTGCTCGCGATCGGCATCTGGCAGATCGTGCGCAACAAGCGGATGGTCCAGGGCAGCCTGGCCATCGTGGCGGCCGTGCTCACCGCGATCTACTACATCGGGACGGAGACCGTCCCCGGCGAGCTCGTGGGCATGACGCCGTACGTCACCACGCTGCTGGTGCTCGCGTTCGCCTCCCAGCGACTACGCATGCCGGCCGCCGACGGGCAGGTCTACCGCAAGGGCGAGGGCCACTAGTGGCCGAGCACGCACGGCACCAGTCGACCCCGCCGCAGGGTGGGGTCGACTGGTCGGCCCTCCAGGCCGAGGCGGTGAAGGTCATGCACCGGGCCTACGCGCCCTACTCGCACTTCGCGGTGGGGGTGGCGGGCCTGGTCGACGACGGCAGGGTCGTCGTGGGCTGCAACGTCGAGAACGCCGCCTACGGCGTGGGGCTGTGCGCCGAGTGCGGGATGGTGTCCCAGCTGCACGCCACCGGCGGCGGTCGCCTGGTCGCGGTCTCGTGCGTCGGCGACGACGGCCAGCCGCTCATGCCGTGTGGCCGGTGCCGGCAGCTGCTCTGGGAGAACGGCGGCCCGCAGTGCCTGCTGCTCACGCCGGAGGGCGTGCTCCCGATGAGTGACGTCCTGCCCCAGGCGTTCGGGCCCGACAACCTCGACGCCGCAGCCGCCCGCAGCCACGACTGAACGTCGTCCGCTCAGCAGAGGTTGCTGCCCGCGGGTTATTCAGCAACCTGCCCTGACGGCAGCAACCTCTGCTAGCAGCGGTTGCTGCAGGGGAGCCGTGGGTCAGGAGGCCTTGCCGGAGGCCCGCCACCGCGGCTCTCCTCCAGCCTGCTCCGCGGCCTCGGCGGCGGCCGCGATGTTGCGCTGCATCCCCCCGAAGACGATGCCGTGGAAGGGGTAGACGGCGGCCCAGTACGCGTGGCCGGCCAGCCCTCTGGGGTGGAACAGCGCCCGCTGCCGGAAGACGGTGCGGCCGCGGCTGTCCTCGTCGACGACGAGCTCGAGCCAGGCCAGGCCGGGCAGGCGCATCTCGGCCCGCAGCCGCAGCAGGTGGAGGTCCTCGATCTCCTCGACCCGCCACCAGTCGAGGGCGTCGCCGACGGCGAGGTCGTGGGGGTGGCGCCGCCCGCGCCGCAGGCCCGGCCCGCCGAAGACCCGGTCCATCAGGCCGCGGGCCATCCAGCCGAGCCGCCAGGAGTACCAGCCGTTGTCGCCGCCGATGCCCTCGATGACGGACCACAGGGACTCTCGGCTCGCCTGCACCACGCTGGAGCGGTCGTCGACGTAGAGCGAGCCTCCGGCCCAGTCCGGGTCGCTGGGCAGCGGGTCGCTCGGCGCGCCGAGCGTGGCGGCCGACGACCACCGGGTGGCGACCTCGAGGTCGTGGATCTTCGCCAGCGCCAGCTCGACCGCCCGCTCGAAGCCGGCGAGGCCCTCGGCCGGGTCGGGGACGTAGTGCGCGATGTCGTGCTCCTGGCAGACGACGTCGTGCACGAGGGAGTCGACCAGCGGCCGGGCGATGCCGTTGGGCACGGGCGTGACCAGGCCCACCCAGTGGCTCGACAGCGATGGCGTGAGGAGGGGCACCGGGACGATGCGGCGCGGCGCCAGCCCCGCCACGGCGGCATACCGCTGCATCATGTCGCGGTAGGTGAGGACGTCGGGCCCACCGATGTCGAAGGCGCGGCTGACGTCGCCGGGCATCGACGCCGACCCCACCAGGTAGTGGAGGACGTCGCGGACGGCGATCGGCTGGATCCGGGACTCCAGCCACTTCGGGGTGATCATCACCGGCAGCCGCTCGGTGAGGTAGCGGAGCATCTCGAAGGACGCCGACCCGGAGCCGAGGATGACGGCCGCCTGCAGCACGGTCGTCGGCACGCCGCTGGCCAGCAGGATGTCGCCCACCTCCTTGCGCGACCCGAGGTGGGGGGAGAGCCGTTCGCCCTCCGGGTGGAGGCCGCCGAGGTAGACGACCCTGGAGACACCGGCCTCCCGGGCCGCCCGGGCGAACGTGCGCGCCGTGTGCCGGTCGCGCGCCTCGAAGTCACGGCCGGAGCCGAGCGAGTGGATGAGGTAGTAGGCGACGTCGACTCCCTCCATGGCCCTGGCCATGGACTCCGCGTCGGAGGCATCGCCCTGCACGACCTCCACTCCCTCGGCATCGCGCCACGGCTGGTCGCGCAGGCGCTCGGGGTGGCGTGCGACCGCGCGCACGGCATACCCGGCCTTGAGCAGCTCCGGGACCAGCCGGCCGCCGATGTAGCCGGTGACCCCGGTGACGAGTGCGAGCCGCTGTCCAGACGCCATGCCGACAGTCTGCGCCACCCTCGCCGGGGCCGCGCGACCACCGGGGGCCATCTGTGATGATGTGCCCGTGAGCGAATCATTCGATGCAGTCGACGTCATCATCACCAAGCGCGGCCGGGGCGAGCTGTCGGACGGCCAGATCGACTGGGTCATCGACGCCTATACCCGGGGCGTGGTCGCCGACGAACAGATGTCCTCGCTCGCGATGTCCATCCTGCTCAACGGCATGAACCGCCGAGAGATCGCCCGCTGGACGCAGGCGATGATCAACAGCGGGGAGCGGATGGACTTCTCCTCGCTCTCGCGTCCCACCGCCGACAAGCACTCGACCGGCGGCGTCGGCGACAAGATCACGCTGCCGCTCGCGCCGCTGGTCGCCGCCTGCGGGGTGGCCGTCCCGCAGCTGTCCGGGCGAGGCCTGGGCCACACCGGGGGCACCCTCGACAAGCTCGAGTCGATCCCGGGCTGGCGGGCGCTGCTGAGCAACGACGAGATGATGCGCCAGCTCGAGGACGTCGGCGCGGTCATCTGCGCCGCGGGAGACGGCCTGGCCCCGGCCGACAAGAAGCTCTACGCGCTGCGTGACGTCACCGGGACCGTGGAGGCGATCCCGCTGATCGCCTCGTCGATCATGAGCAAGAAGATCGCCGAGGGCACGGGCGCGCTGGTGCTCGACGTCAAGGTCGGCAGTGGCGCCTTCATGAAGGACGTCGACAGCGCCCGCGAGCTCGCCCGGACCATGGTGGCGCTCGGCACCGACGCGGGCGTGAAGACCGTGGCGATGCTGACCAACATGCAGACGCCGCTGGGCCTCACCGCGGGCAACGCCCTCGAGGTGCGCGAGTCCGTGGAGGTGCTGGCCGGCGGCGGGCCCGAGGACGTCGTGGAGCTCACCCTGACCCTTGCGCGCGAGATGCTCGCGGCGGCGGGCAAGGACGACGTCGACCCGGCCGACGCCCTGAAGGACGGTCGGGCGATGGATGTCTGGAAGGCGATGATCCGCGCCCAGGGCGGCGACCCGGACGCCGAGCTGCCCACGGCGAAGGAGACCCACGAGGTGCTCGCACCGGCCGACGGCGTGCTCACCGAGCTCGACGCCTACAAGGTGGGAGTTGCGGCCTGGCGACTCGGCGCCGGCCGGGCGCGCAAGGAGGACGCCGTGCAGGCCGGTGCGGGTGTCGAGATGCACTACAAGCCGGGTGCCACGGTGCGCTCGGGGGAGCGGCTGCTGACCCTGCACACCGACACCCCGGAGAAGTTCGACCGGGCGCTCGAGGTGCTGGACGGGGCGTTCACCATCGCGCCGGAGGGCTCGCGCCCCGACCTGCTGCCCCTGGTCATCGACCGCGTCGGCTGACCGGACCCCGGCTAGGGTTTGCCCATGCCACGTCTGATCACGTCCCCGACCTCCATCCCCGTCCCCGGCGGCAAGATCATCAACGAGCACGTGGGGCGGGTGAACAGCGGCACCGAGGCGGTCTCGGTCGCCCACATGGTGGCCCCGCCCGGGTGGGAGGAGCCCGCCCAGACCCCTGACTTCGACGAGGTCACGCTGGTGCTCAAGGGCGAAGTGGTCGTCGAGCACGAGGGCGGACCCACGACGGTCGCCGCGGGCCAGTCGATCATCACCTCGGCGGGGGAGAGGGTGCGCTACTCCTGCGGGCCGGAGGGCGCCGAGTACGTCGCGGTCTGCCTTCCCGCCTTCTCGCCCGAGCTCGTCAACCGTGAGGACGAGGCGTGATCTTCAAGCGACGCGAGGACGGCGACGCGGGCGTGGCCACCGGAGTCGTGCAGGAGGAGGCAGGGGCTGCCGAGCTGAGCCTGGCCGAGAAGATCCAGCGGGCGCCCAAGGCGCTGCTGCACGACCACCTCGACGGGGGCCTGCGGCCCGAGACGATCCTCGAGATCGCCGACGAGGTCGGGTATGCCGCGCTGCCGGCCTCGGACGCCGAGAGCCTCGGTGCGTGGTTCCGTGAGAGCGCGGACTCCGGCTCGCTCGAGCGGTACCTCGAGACCTTCGACCACACCATCGCGGTCATGCAGACCGCGGAGGGCCTCCGCAGGGTGGCGCGGGAGTGCGTCCTCGACCTCGCGCTGGACGGGGTCGTCTACGCCGAGAGCCGCTACGCCCCCGAGCAGCACATCGAGGGCGGGCTACAGCTCGAGGACGTGATCGAGGCCGTCAACGAGGGCTTCCGGGAGGGCGAGGGGCTCGCCGCCGAGGCGGGGCACCCGATCCGCGTCACGGCGCTGCTGACGGCGATGCGCCACGCCGCCAAGAGCACCGAGATCGCCGAGCTCGCCGTGCGGTACCGCGACCAGGGCGTCGCCGGCTTCGACATCGCCGGTGCCGAGGCCGGCTTCCCCCCGACGCGCCACCTCGACGCCTTCGAGTACCTCCGCCGCGAGAACGCCCACTTCACGATCCACGCGGGCGAGGCCTTCGGCCTGCCGAGCATCTGGGAGGCGATCCAGTGGTGCGGTGCCGATCGGCTCGGCCACGGCGTGCGGATCGTCGACGACATCACCGTGCGCGACCGGGCCTTCGGGGACGACGTCGCGGCGGCGATCGCAGCGGACCCCTCCGAGGTGCACCTCGGGCGCCTCGCGGCGTACGTGAGGGACATGCGCATCCCCCTGGAGATGTGCCCCACCAGCAACGTGCAGACGGGTGCCGCGGACTCCGTTGCCCTGCACCCGATCTCGCTGTTGAAGCGGCTGCGGTTCCGGGTCACGGTCAACACCGACAACCGGCTCATGAGCGGCACCAGCATGAGCCGGGAGTTGGGTCTGCTGGTCGGCGAGGCCGGGTGGACCCTCGAGGACCTCCGCTGGGTGACGATCAACGCGATGAAGTCCGCGTTCATCCCCTTCGACGAGCGCCTGGCGATCATCGAGGACGTCGTCAAGCCGGGGTACGCGGAGCTCCTCGGCTAGAACCGGTGCGGCGTACGGTGGGTCGGCGACGGGGCCAGCGGGTCGGCGGGCACGACGCGCTCGCGCAGCTGCTGCTCGCGGGCCAGGCGCGCGGCGTCGCGGCTGCGGCGCTCGGCCATCACCGCCATGAGCACCCACTCGGGGTGGTTGCCCTCCGGCGGCGCCGGCGCCACGAAGGGGCGCGCCTCGGCCAGCAGCCGCCGGCCGAGCTCCTCGCGGACGTGCGGGGCGAAGCTGCCGGTGCGCGAGAGGAACTGCCGGATGGTGGCCGCGAGGGTGTCCGGCAGCGGGGCGATGTCGGCGGTCGCCGCCCAGGACGCGAGGTGCGGCGGCATCTGCGGGGGTGGTGGCAGCGCCACGCGCTGCCGGTCGCGGACGACGTAGGTGCCGGCCAGCAGGTCGCCGAAGCGCTTCCCGCGCTGGTTGAAGACGGCGCAGAGCAGCGCCGGCATGCCGAGGCAGCCGTACACCTCGACGACCCCCACCATGGCGCGGGTGAGGGCGTGGCGGAAGGAGATCGGGCCCGCGTCGTCGCGGACGGTCCGCAGCCCCAGTGCGTAGTGGCCGACGGTCTTGCCGCGCGTCAGTGTCTCCAGCGTGGTGGGGATCGCCACCAGGGCGGCGACCATGGAGATGGTGATCGCCGCGCCGATGAGGGCGTCGTCACCCGACCCGGCGAGGGCGTAGGCGGCGAACTGCAGCACGTACAGCGCGCCGAAGCCGATGAGCAGGTCGATCAGGCCCGAGCCGATCCGCAGCCCGAGGCCGGCGTGCGGGAGGTCCAGGGCGACCGCCTCGCCGGTGACGAGATCGTCGGCACCGACACCGACAGTGCTGCTCCCCATGGCCGCTCACCCTACTAGGGTTGCCACGTGGACCTGGACGCCTTCGTGGCAGCCCATCGGGGGGACTGGGACCGGCTCGAGGAGCTCTGCAAGCGGCGTCACCTGACAGGTGCCGAGGCCGACGAGATCCTGGACCGGTACCAGCGCGTGGCCACGCATCTCTCCCTGGTGCGCTCGACCACCCCCGACCCCTCGCTCGTGGCCTACCTCTCGATGCTCCTGGCCCGCGCGAGGTCACGGTCTGCCGGGTCACGGGTGGTGGCCTGGTCCGATGTCGGCCGCTTCTTCGGCCAGTCGTTCCCAGCCGCGCTGTACCGCATGCGGTGGTGGTGGATCGGCGTGCTGGTCGCCGACGTCCTGCTCGCCCTCGTGATGGGGTGGTGGCTGCTGGAGCATCCCTCCGTCGAGAGCTCGCTCGCCTCCCCGGAGCAGATCCGACAGCTGGTCGAGAACGACTTCGAGAACTACTACAGCGAGTACGCCGCCAGCTCGTTCGCGCTGCGGGTGTGGACCAACAACTTCTGGTTGTCCGCGCTGTGCATCGCGTCCGGGGTCTTCGGCCTGCCCGTGCTCTACATGCTCGCCACGAACATGCTGAACCTCGCGGTCGTCGGCTCGATCATGGTGCGCCACGACCGTGGGGCGCTGTTCTTCGGCCTCATCGCGCCCCACGGGCTGCTGGAGCTGACCTGCCTCTTCGTGGCGGCCGGTGTGGGGTTGCGGCTGTTCTGGTCGTGGGTCGAGCCGGGGGCGCGCACGCGAGCGCAGGCCCTGGGCCAGGAGGGCCGGGCCGCCCTGGGCACCGCGCTCGGGCTGGTCGTCCTGCTGCTGCTCTGCGGTGTGATCGAGGCCTTCGTGACTCCCTCGCCCCTGCCGACGTGGGTGCGGGTGGGGATCGGCGTCCTCGCCGAGGCGGCCTTCTTCACCTACGTCTTCACCGCCGGCCGGTGGGCCCACCGCCGCGGCGAGCGCGGCGACGTCGCCGAGGCCGAGCGGGGCTTCGAGGCGCCGGTCGCGGGCTGACGCCGACCGCCCCAAGGCGTGCGGGTATGCCGTTGCGGCGCGTTCCGCTGGAGTCGTGCCGTGCCTCGAGTGCGCTCCTATGCGGCGTTGTGACACGCGTAGCGGCACGGTAAGCGGCGGCGGCAGGCAGTGGCCGCTGTCGTGGCGGTGGGACAGGGCCGCACGGGCGTTTCGCGGGGGCCGACGGCGAAGCGGGGGACTGCCTACCCCAACGAACCCTCGAGCTGACCGCGTGAATCATCGATCAACTCGATGTGGCGCTTCACTCCCCACCGAAGAAGGCGTCGACCTCGTACTGGTCGGCTTCGAAGATGTCGATGTCGGTGATCTTGCCGTCGCGGATCCGGTAGACGTTGACACGCCTCAACTCCAGAGTCGCGTCGCCGCGGGTGGCCACCTCGCGCAGCACGAGGGCGACCGTGTTCGCGGAGACCAGGCGGTCGAGCACCTCGACGGTCACCGGGAGCCCGTCGGTGCGCGCGAGCAGCGCCAAGATCGCGTCGACGACCGCGGCTTTCCCGCGATGCTCGCCCGCCAGCGCGCTGCGGCCGGGCAGGTGCATCACGACGTCGTCGGCGTAGAACGCAAACGCTCCCGCGGGATCTCCCCGACCCCATGCTGCGCCGTACTCCTGCATCACCTCGTCTGCGTCCATCCCCGCAGGCTAAGGAGGCGGCCGGCTTGGCGTCCACGTCACGGAGGGCGTCGTTGTCCAGAGGACGGCGATGGTGTGCTCTGACCAGCATCCAACTGGGCGGAATGACGCCACAGCGTCGGATGGTCCGTGAAGGGCTGGTGCCCTCCGCGCGAGCGGTCAGGAAGTGCGCAATCACGTCAGAGCAGGCCGCGGCTCTTGAGCAGCAGGTAGTGGTCCGCGAGGGCGGCGGGCAGGTGCTCGGGGTCGGCGTCGAGAACCTCGACACCGAGCTGGCCGAGGGCGGCCGCGGTGCGCTGCCGCAGGGCGATGGTGCGCTCGGCCGCCGCGGCGTCGTAGACCGACGCGGCGTCGCCGCCGCCTGTGCGCAGCCGGGTGAGGGCAGGGTCGGACACCGACGCCAGCACGACCCGGTGGCGCTGCGCGAGCACGCCGAGCGGCGGCAGCAGCGACTCCTCGATCGCCGACGGCTCCAGCGGTGTCAGCAGGACGACGAGGCCGCGGTGCCGGCTGAGCCGGGTCACCTCGGAGGTGAGCAGGCGCCAGTCCGCCTCGAGCAGGGCGGGCTCGAGGGGTGCCATGGCGGTCACCAGGTCGGACAGCAGGGACGTGCGGCTCGACCCGACGACCTTGCGGTGCACACGCCGGTCACCGGCGATGAGGTCCACGCGGTCCCCGGCACGGGAGGCGAGCGCGGCCAGCAGCAGCGCGGCGTCCATGGCGGCGTCGAGGCGGGGGGTGTCGCCGACCCGCCCGGCCGAGGTGCGTGAGGTGTCCAGGACGAGCACGATGTGGCGGTCCTTCTCCGGCTGCCAGGTGCGCACCACCGTGGAGCGCCGCCGGGCCGTCGCGCGCCAGTCGATGCTGCGCACGTCGTCGCCGTCGACATAGTCGCGCAGCGAGTCGAACTCCGTGCCCTGGCCGCGGGTCCGGACCGCGGAGCGCCCGTCGAGCTGGCGGAGCTGGGCGAGCCGGGAGGGCAGCAGGCGTCGTGAGTGGAAGGGCGGCAGCGCGCGGACGTGGCCGCCGACCACGGAGGACCGCTGCCGGCCCGCGACGCCGAGTGGGCCGAGACGGCGGACCGTGACCCGGTCAGCCTGGCGGTCGCCTCGCCTCGTCGGCAGCAGCGGCGTGCGCAGGGCGCGTCGCTCCCCGGCCGGGACAGCGAGGCGGTGGCGGTTGTCGGTCGCCCCGGCTGAGGGCTGCCAGGCGTCGCGCAGCCAACCGCGGAAGGGCCGGGACCCGGTGTTGCTGGCCAGCAGGGTGGTGCTGCTGGGGTCCCCGAGCCGGACCTGGGGCGAGGCCAGCCGTTCCAGGTGCAGCGAGCGCGTGCTCCCGGCGAGCAGGGCGTCGAACCCGGCCACGACGAGGCAGACCAGCGCCCACAGCCACACCGTCGTCGCCTCGGGGCGCAGCAGGACCGGGACGGCCCCGCACAGCACGAGGACGACCAGGCGGCCGGTGACGATCACGGGCGCACCATCACCGCGGCACCGGGACCGAGCCGATGGCGCTGTCGAGGACGGCCGCGACGCCGACGCCCTCGAGCTCGGCCTCGGGGCGCAGGGACAGCCGGTGCGCGAGGGTGGCCTGCGCCAACGCCTTGACGTCGTCCGGCGTGACGAAGTCGCGGCCGTTGAGCCAGGCCCAGGCGCGGCTCGTGGCGAGCAGGGCCGTCGCCCCGCGGGGGCTGACCCCGAGCGACAGCGACGGTGAGTGCCGGGTGGCGCGGGCGATGTCGACGATGTAGCCGACCACCTCGGGAGAGGTCTGGACCTGCGCCACCATGGCGGAGCCGGCGGCGAGGTCGTCGGCCGAGGCGACGGGGCGCAGGCCGGCCCCGGCGAGGTCGCGCGGGTCGAAGCCGGCGGCGTGTCGTTGGATGACCGCGACCTCGTCCTCACGGGGCGGCAGGGGAAGGACCGCCTTGAGCAGGAAGCGGTCGAGCTGTGCCTCGGGGAGGGGGTAGGTGCCCTCGTACTCGACGGGGTTCTGTGTCGCCGCGACCATGAACGGCACCGGCAGCGGGCGGGGCTTGCCGTCGACGGAGACCTGGCGCTCCTCCATGGCCTCCAGCAGGGACGCCTGGGTCTTCGGAGGGGTGCGGTTGATCTCGTCGGCGAGCAGCAGGTTGGTGAAGACCGGGCCCTCGCGGAAGGAGAACTCCGACGTCGCGTTGTCGTAGACCAGCGAGCCGGTCACGTCACCGGGCATCAGGTCAGGGGTGAACTGCACGCGCTTGGTCTCCACCGCGAGGGCCGCGGCGAGGCTGCGCACCAGCAGCGTCTTGGCCACGCCCGGCACCCCCTCGAGCAGCACGTGCCCACGGCACAGGAGGCCGATCAGGATGCCGGTCACCGCGGCGTCCTGCCCCACGACCGCCTTCGCGACCTCGGTGCGGACGGCGAGCAGCGCTCGGCGCGCAGCCTCCGAACGGGCCGTCTCGGTCCCCGAGGGCGTCGGGCGCCCGGCCCACGGCTGGGCGCCCGACGACGGCGAGGGGGCGGCTTCCTGGGGTGCGGCCCCCGCGGGTGCGGGGGTCACGGGCTGGTCCGTCATGGGCGGTGCACTTCCTTCTCCAGGGTGGACAGGTCGGTGGCGAGGGCGACGAGGGCGTCCTCGGTGGCGGGGGGCGGGCCGTCCAGCAGCGCCAGCACGTGCTCGGGCGGGCGCCCGGTGGCGCGCGCGACGGCCTCGGCGACGGCCCGCGCCGGCGCGCCCGCCTGCAGCCCGAGGTACCTGCCGAGCCGGCCACGGGCTGCGGTCCGCAGGATCGAGCCGGCCCGCGCGGTGTCCTTGGCCCGGCGGTAGAGACGCCCACGGCTCTGCGTCGTCTCGATGGCCTTGACCACGGCCGGGAGCGGCTCGGTGACCAGTGGTCCGAACCGCCGGCCACGCCAGAGCATCGTGGCGAGCAGTGCGGTCAGGCCGAGGAAGACCAGCGGACCGAGCGCCCGGGGGATCTCGGAGGTCGGCGTCGTGTCCTCCAGCGCGACGTCGCGGGGATCGGCGGTGTACCAGACGAGCCGGTCGCCGCGGCCGAGCAGCCGCACGGACACCCCCGCGTTGTCGTAGCGGGTGATCTCGCGGTTGCTGAGGATCTCGCCGGCGCCCAGCACGACGACCTCGGGGGTACCGGCCCGGGAGGGCACGGTCACGAGCGCCGACGAGCGCTCGAAGGTGAAGCAGGTGTCGGCCGACGGGTCCGTCGTGGTGTACCCGCTGCCGACCGACGAGATGGTGTCGGCAGCCGCGATCCCGTCGGCGACGCAGTCGGCGCGCACGCTCCGGGTGGACGCCGCGCCCCCGGCCGGGTCCACGGGCAGGCCCAGGGACTGCAGGAGGAAGGTGTCGGGCTCCACCAGCACGATGCGCCTGGCACGCCGGGCGTGGTCCAGGGCGGTGGCAGCCGTCTCCTCCGAGAGCGCCTGGGTCTGCGTGATGACCACGGTGGTGTCAGGACCCGGCTGGTCGAGGCCGAGCAGGTCCGCCTCTCCGCGTGCGATGTCGACGGCGAGTCCCCGCTCCTCCAGCACCCTCGCGAGGGCCTGGCTTCCCGCAGGTCGGGCGTTGCCGGGGTCGAGTGGGAGGTCGGCGCCACTGCGCCCACGCAGCGCCACGGCCCCGAGGACGATGAGCATGAAGGCGACCGTGGCCGCGGCGACGACCGTGGCCCGTCGTCGCCCGCCCGGCCACCGCGACCACCGGCGGCCCGGCTGCTCAGCCGACTCGCCCGGGGCGTCGCCACCAGCGCCCGGCTGCGCGTCCGGGCGGTCCCAGACCTCGAGAGTCATCGCGACCCCCCGGGCGTCGGCAGGGTCTGCGCGTCGGCCTTGGTGCGCCGGGGCGCCGGCCGGCTGGCGGCCACCTCGGAGTCCAGGGCGAGGATGGTCTCCGCCTCCACCGGGGACGCGTCGCGTCGGCCGTAGGCCACCTCGTCGAAGAGGTCGGCCGCCCAGCGCAGACCATCGGCCTGCGCCGGGAAGGGCTGGGCCAGGCGCTGCGCCACCTCGTGGGCGGTCAGGGAAGGTGCGTCGTCCAACAGGGTCCGCTCGGCTGCGCGCTGGGCGATGGCGCGCATCGCGTCGATGACCGCGGCGGCGCACCGGCCCTCGCGCAGCGCGGCCATCGCCCGCTCGCGGAACGCCCCGGCAGTCAGGCGCTCGCCGCCGAGGACGGTCTCGGGCGCCTGCCCCACGCGGGACTCGCGGCGCACGTGGCGCAGCGAGTACAGCAGCAGCCCGACCACCAGGGCGGTCACCACCCCGGCAGCGGCCGAGGGCAGGGCGCCCGCCGTGCTGGGGTCGACGCTGAGGAGGTTGTCCAGCGCCCGGTCGACCGCGTCGAGGAGCCGCTGCAGCGGGTCGGTGTGCTCGCGGTAGGCGGCGGAGGACAGCTCCTCCTCGAGCCAGCGCCGTGCCTGGTCGTTGCCCGGGTCGAGGCGCGCGGCCGCGTCCGGGACGGCAGCAACGGACAGAGGCATCAGCGAGCCGGGCTCCTGCCGGCGTCGGCGACGGCCCGGGCGAGGGCGAGGTCGAAGCCCTCCTTGCGGATCCGGGAGTCGGTGTAGAGGAGCGCGGCCACGGCGGCGAGGAAGGGCTGGGTGACCATGCCGCTGACCAGGCCGCCGACGACGCTGGAGGCGGCGGCGACGACGCCGACGAGCGTGTCGGAGTCGGACCCGGAGTCGAGCATCGTGCCGAGGGCGAGGCCCAGGAGCATCCCGCCGATCTGCAGCACCATCGAGAGGAGGTACTGCACGACCCCGATGAGCAGGCTGGAGACCGTCAGGATGCCGAAGGTGCGCCAGAACAGCCCGGCGGTCAGGCCCCAGGAGCGCCGCAGGGACCCGATGACGCGCAGGTCCTCGAGGACCAGGGCGGGCGTGGCCAGGGCGAGCCGCACACCCAGCCAGAGCACCGCTGCGCCGGCGGCGAGGACGCCGAGCACACCGAGGACACCGACTGCGGGCAGGTCACCGGCGAAGGCCCAGATGGTGCCGCCGACCACCAGGGCGAAGAGGGCCGTGGTCGGGAGGACCAGGACGGCGCACAGGCCGATGAGGCGCGGGAGCATGCGGCGGGTCTTGCGCCAGGTCTCGCCGATCGTGGGCTTCCGGCCGAGGACGGCCTCGCCCACCGGGTAGGCGAGCATCCCGGAGAGGGCGATCGACGTGGCGGCGCTGAGGAACAGCATCACCACCGCGAACGAGGTGATGCCGAAGGTGAGGAAGACGTCGAGAGTGGTGGAGCCCTCGAGGGCGGTGCTGACGAGGTAGCCGACCAGGAACAGCAGCCCCGCCACGACCAGGACGGCCAGGGCCGTGAGGACGGCGAGACCGAGGAAGGTGCGCGGGTTGCGGCGGATCGAGGCGAAGCCGCCCTCGACGATGTCGCCGAGGCTGAGCGGCCGCAGGGCGACGATGCCGGGCTTGTGGGCGGTCAGGGCGGAGGCCCACGCGGGCTGCCAGGCGGGAGGCCCACCGGGAAGGGAGCCCGTCGGTCCCGCCGGAGGAGTCGGCCCCGCCGGGCCGGGCGGGGGAGGGCTGGGAGGAGGCCAGCCTGGAGGAGGCGCGCCGGGAGGGCCCGCGGGGGCAGGGGTCGACCCGGGTGCGGTCCAGCTGGTCTCCGACCCGTTCCCGGACACGGCTCCGGCCTCCCGGGGCGTCCTGCCCGGGAGGATGCCCTCACTCATCCAGCCCCCTCACTCACCGCGGCTGCGGTCTGGTAAGAACCTATCGCGGGGCGGGCCCGACATGTGTGCTCTTGCGGTGATCTGCCCGGGCCGGTCACCTCCCGACCGCTCAGCGCCGGGCGAGCGCGCTCAGCCTGGGCTCGAGGTGCCTGGCGCGCGCCGGCTCGGCACCGAGGTCCTGCTGCCGTCGCACGAGGGCGGGCTCCTCGCGCATGAGGGCCAGGCCTCGTCGGACCAGTGTCAACGGCGGCTTTCGGCGCTCGGACAGGTCACGGACCAGCCGCCGGACGAACGTGACGCCGGGCCGGTGGTGCACGCAGAACGCGCCGGCGAGCAGGCCGCGGAGCCTGAGGTCGGGGATGATGTCGGCCGCGAAGATCCCCTCCGCGAGGATCAGGTCGTGCGGCTCGGCCGTCAGCTCGGCGGTCCCGACGGCCCGGCTGGCGGAGAGGTCGTAGACCGGCGTCGTGACCCGGCCCGTCGTGGCCAGGGTGGCCAGGGCGTCGAGCGCCGCGACCCGGTTCCACGAGTCGGGGTGGTCCCAGTCGACGATGCCGAGCTGCTCGCTGCGCGGCACCAACGGGTCGTCCTCGTCGCGGTAGAAGTCGTCGAGCCGCAGGATCGGCCAGCCGTGGGCGTCCTGGAGCCGGGCGGCCAGACGCGACTTGCCGGCCCCACTGGGGCCGGCCAGCACGACCACGCGGTCCTGCCCCACGGTGTCCCCCGCGGGGTCGCTGGTCTCGCCCAAGGGTCAGCGGCCCTTGGGGTGCCAGACCGTCTTGGTCTCGAGAAACGCGCTGAGCCGGCCGAGGTCGGGGGTCGCCGACCAGTCCGGCTCCACGGCGCCGGTGCCGTTGCCGGCGGGGCGCATGACGCGCTTGAGGTTCTCGGCCGCGGCGAGCTCGAGGTCGCCCCAGACGACGCCCTCCGCATCGGCGGCACCCGTGAGGTCGATGGCGTTGACGTCGCGGTGCGACGCCAGCCACGGCGCGACCTCGGCGGTGCGGCCGGTGACCAGGTTGACGACGCCGCCCGGCACGTCGGAGGTCGCCAGCGCCTCCGACAGCGTGATGGCCGGCAGTGGCCGCAGCTCGCTGGTGAGCACCACGGCGGTGTTGCCCGAGACGATGACCGGCGCGAGCACCGACACCAGGCCGAGCAGCGAGGAGCGCTGCGGGGCCAGCACGGCGACGACACCGGTCGGCTCGGGGGCGGAGATGTCGAAGTACGGGCCCGCGACGGGGTTCAGCCCACCCAGGACCTGGGCGAACTTGTCGGACCACCCGGCATACCAGACCCAGCGGTCGATGGCCTGCGAGACCAGAGTCTCCGCCTTGCGGTCGGTGACGCCCTCGCTGGCCCTGACCTCCGCGACGAACTGGGCGCGGCGGCCCTCCATCACCTCGGCCACGCGATAGAGCACCTGCCCGCGGTTGTATGCCGTGGCGCCCGCCCACCCCGGGAAAGCGCCGCGCGCGGCGACGACGGCGTCGCGCGCGTCCTTGCGCGAGCCCTGGGACGCGTTGGCGAGGAACCGCCCGCGCGCGTCGGTGACCTCGTAGGACCGGCCCGACTCCGAGCGGGGGAACTTCCCGCCGATGTAGAGCTTGTAGGTCTTCCTCACGTCCACGCGGGTGTCGGCCTGGGCCGTGCGCTGGGCGGTGGGGCTCACTTGGCGTCTCCTGTCACGAAATAGGCCTCGAGGCCGTGACGGCCGCCCTCGCGGCCGTAGCCCGACTCCTTGTAGCCGCCGAACGGGCTGGTCGGGTCGAACTTGTTGAACGTGTTGGCCCACACGACGCCGGCCCGGAGCTGGTCGGCCATCCACAGGATGCGCGAGCCCTTCTCGGTCCACACGCCGGCGGAGAGGCCGTAGGGCGTGTTGTTGGCCTTGGCGACCGCCTCGTGCGGGGTGCGGAACGTCAGCACGGAGAGCACCGGGCCGAAGATCTCCTCCTGGGCGATGCGGTGCGTCTGGCTGACCCCGGTGAACACGGTGGGACGGAACCAGAAGCCCTTGCTCGGCAGCTCGCACGCGGGCTCCCAGCGGGTGGCGCCCTCGGCCTCGCCCGCCGCGGTGAGCTCGGTGATGCGCTGGAGCTGGGCCTTGGAGTTGATGGCGCCGACGTCGGTGTTCTTGTCGAGCGGGTCGCCGACGCGCAGCGTGGCGAGGCGACGCTTGAGCCGCTTCTCCACGTCGTCGGCGATGGACTCCTGCACGAGCAGGCGCGAGCCGGCGCAGCAGACGTGGCCCTGGTTGAAGAAGATGCCGTTGACGATGCCCTCGACGGCCTGGTCGATGGCGGCGTCGTCGAAGATGATGTTCGCGGCCTTGCCGCCGAGCTCGAGCGTGGCCTTCTTGC
Source organism: Pedococcus sp. (assembly GCF_036554925.1). Classification (NCBI taxonomy): domain Bacteria; kingdom Bacillati; phylum Actinomycetota; class Actinomycetes; order Micrococcales; family Intrasporangiaceae; genus Pedococcus; species Pedococcus sp. Next base: position 25,716 of record NZ_DATBMI010000069.1, on the reverse strand, counting down.
GGGTGCCGGCGATCGACCGGGCGATCATCTTGCCGACGCCGGTCGAGCCCGTGAACGCGAGCTTGTCGATGCCCGGGTGGTCGACGATGGCCTGCCCGGTCGCACCGGCGCCGGTGACGATGTTGACGACACCGGCGGGCAGGTCGGCCTGCTGGCAGACCTCGGCGAACAGCAGCGCCGTCAGGGGGGTGGTCTCCGCCGGCTTGAGGACGACCGTGTTGCCTGCGGCCAGGGCCGGGGCGATCTTCCACGCGAGCATGAGCAGCGGGAAGTTCCAGGGGATGACCTGGCCGACGACCCCGTGGGGGCGGGGGTTGCTGCCCAGCGAGGCGTACTCGAGCTTGTCGGCCCAGCCCGCGTGGTAGAAGAAGTGCGCCGCGGCGAGAGGAACGTCGACGTCGCGGCTCTCCCGGATCGGCTTGCCGTTGTCGAGGCTCTCCAGGACCGCGAACTCACGGGCCCGTTCCTGGAGGATCCGGGCGATGCGGAAGAGGTACTTGCCGCGGTCGGCGCCGGACATCCGGCCCCAGGCGCCGGTGAAGGCGCGGCGGGCGGCCGCGACCGCGCGGTCGACGTCGGCCTCCGACGCCTCGGTGACCTCGGCCAGCACCTCCTCGGTCGAGGGACTGATCGACTTGAAGGCGGAGCCGCCCTCGGTCTCGGTGAAGTCACCGTTGATGAAGAGCCCGTAGGAGGGCTTGAGGTCGACGACCGCCCGGGACTCCGGGGCTGGTGCGTACTCGAACTTGGCCATGAGTGGGGGTCCTCAGATCCGGGGGGTCAGTAGAGGCTGGGGGAGTCGTCGGTCACGTAGTCGGGACCGGAGTAGGCGCCGATGCGCATGCGCTGACGCTGCAGCAGCAGGTCGTTGAGCAGGCTCGAGGCGCCGAAACGGAACCAGAACGGGTCCAGCCAGTCGTCGCCGGCGACCTCGCTGACCGACACGAGGAACTTGATGGCGTCCTTGCTGGTCCGGATGCCGCCGGCGGGCTTCACGCCGACCATGTCACCGGTGAGGTCGCGCCAGTCGCGCACGGCCTCGAGCATGATCAGCGTGACGGGGAGGGTGGCGGCGGGGGAGACCTTGCCGGTGGAGGTCTTGATGAAGTCGCCGCCCGCCAGCATCGACAGCCAGGAGGCGCGGCGCACGTTGTCGTACGTGACGAGCTCGCCGGTCTCCATGATCACCTTGAGGCGCGCGTCGCCACAGGCCTGCTTGACCTGGGCGATCTCGTGGAAGACGTCGAGGTAGCGGCCCGACAGGAACGCGCCACGGTCGATGACCATGTCGATCTCGTCGGCGCCGGCCGCCACGGCGTCGGCGGTGTCGGCCAGCTTCACCGCCATCGAGGCCCGACCGCTAGGGAAGGCCGTGGCCACGGCAGCGATCTTGACGCCGCCGCCGGCGAGGACCTCCTTGGCGACCGGCACCATGTCGCCGTAGACGCACACCGCGGCCGGGCGCGGGGTGGACGCGTCGGTGGGGTCGGGGGTGAGGGCCTTGGCGCAGAGCCCGCGGACCTTGCCGGGGGTGTCGGCCCCCTCCAGCGTGGTCAGGTCGATCATCCCGATGGCGGTGTCGATCGCCCATGCCTTGGCCGTGGTCTTGATGGACCGGGTGCCGAGGCCTGCGGCCCTGGCCTCGCAGCCGACCTGGTCGACCCCCGGCAGGCCGTGCAGCCAGCTGGTCAGGGCGGCGTTGGTCAGGCGGGACACGCCGAGGAGGTCGCGGGCGCGGGCAGTCGCGTCAACCGTGTCGCGCACGGCAGTGGAGGTACTCACCGAAGAAGTCTAGCCGCGTCTCACAGGGCGGTCAGACCCCGCATCGCCTCGCGGATGGCCTCGAGCCGGACCTCGGCGCGCTTGCGGGCCCTGTCGAGCTTGGCCGCGCCGCCGACCGGCTCGATGACCTCGAGGTAGACCTTCAGCTTGGGCTCGGTGCCCGACGGGCGAACGATGACGCGCGAGCCGTCGTCGAGGTAGAAGCGCAGGCCGTCGGTCGGCGGCAGCTGGTCGGAGCCCTGGGCGAGGTCGTCCGCGCGCCCCACGGGGATCCCGGCGACCTCCGCCGGGGGCTGCTGGCGCAGGCGCTCCATGACCGTGCCGATCAGGGACAGGTCGGCGACCCGCACCGAGAACGAGTCGGTGGCGTGCACGCCGTGCTCGACGGCGAGGTCGTCCAGCACGTCCGAGAGGGTGCGGCCCTCGGCCTTCAGGCCGGCGGCCATCTCGGCCATGAGGAGCGAGGCGCTGACGCCGTCCTTGTCGCGGACCGTCGCCGGGTCGACGCAGTAGCCGAGTGCCTCCTCGTAGCCGTAGCGCAGGCCCTCGACCCGGGCGATCCACTTGAACCCGGTGAGGGTCTCCTCGTGGCGGATGCCGGCCTTGGCGGCCATGGCAGCGAGCAGGCGCGAGGAGACGATCGAGTTCGCGAAGACGGCGTCCTCACCCACTCCTCGGGCGAGCAGGTGCGCCCCGAGCAGCGCCCCCACCTCGTCGCCGCGCAGCATCCGCCACGCACCACCGTCGCTGACCGCGACCGCGCACCGGTCGGCGTCGGGGTCGTTGGCCAGCACGAGGTCCGGGCCGACCTCGCGGGCGAGCTCGAGCGCCGCGTCGATGGCGCCCGGCTCCTCCGGGTTGGGGAACGAGACGGTGGGGAACGCGGCGTCCGGGTGCTGCTGGCTCGGGACCGGGACCGGGGCCGGGAAGCCGGCCCGCTCGAACACCGCGAGCAGGGTCTCGCTGCCGACGCCGTGCAACGCGGTGTGGACCACCGAGAGGTCGCGAGGGCTGTCGGGCGAGACGATCCGGGCAGTGGCGTCGAGGTACTCCTCGAGCACGTCGTTGCCCAGCGTCTCCCAGCCGTCGTCGGCGAGGGGGACGTCGGCGACGGAGCGCACCCGGGCGATCTGTGCGGCGATGCCTGCGTCGGCCGGGGGGACGATCTGGCTGCCGTCGCCGAGGTAGACCTTGTAGCCGTTGTCCTGGGGTGGGTTGTGGCTGGCGGTCACCATGACACCCGCATCGGCGCCGAGGTGGCGGATCGCGAACGCCAGCACCGGCGTCGGGAGGGTGTGGGGGAGGACGGCGGCACGCCCGCCCGCGCCGACGACGACCGCGGCGGTGTCGTGGGCGAAGACGTCCGAGTTGCGGCGCGCGTCGTAGCCGATCACGACGAACGGCTCGGCGTCACGCTCCTTGAGGTATGCCGTGAGGCCGGCGGCCGCGCGGATCACGACCGCCCGGTTCATCCGGTTGGGACCGGCGCCGAGGGCGCCGCGCAGGCCGGCGGTGCCGAACTCCAGCATCCCGGCGAAGCGGTCTCGCAGGTCGGCCACGGCCTCCTCGTCGGCGGCCTTGGCACGCATGATGACGTCACCGAGCTCGACCCGCGTGTCGTGGTCGGGGTCGTCGTCCACCCACGCCTGGGCAGCCTCGACGAGCTCGGACCGCAGGTCCTCCACGCTGGGACTGGCGTCCTCGTCACGACCGTGCCGGCCGGCATACGTCATCTCGGTGGTCCTCTCAGATTGTTGCCACAACAGCGGCGAGCAGCCTGCCACAGCGTCCGGCGGCCGCCTGACCCGCCTCGATGACCTCGGCGTGCGACAGGGGCTGCTCGCTGATGCCGGCGGCGAGGTTCGTGACCAGGGAGATGCCGAGGACCTCCATGCCGGCCTGCCGGGCGGCGATCGCCTCCAGCGTCGTGGACATGCCCACGAGGTCGCCGCCGATGGTCCTGGCCATCTGCACCTCGGCCGGGGTCTCGTAGTGCGGCCCGCGGAACTGGACGTAGACGCCCTCGTCGAGGTCGCCGTCGACCTCGCGGGCGAGGTCGCGCAGCCGTGGGGAGTAGAGGTCCGTGAGGTCCACGAAGTTCGCGCCCTCGATGGGGGAGTGCGCCGTGAGGTTGATGTGGTCGCGGATGAGCACCGGGGTGCCGGGGGCCCACGCGGGGTTGAGCCCGCCGCACCCGTTGGTCAGGACGATGGTCCTGCAGCCCGCTGCGGCGGCGGTGCGGACGGCGTGGACGACGGCCCGCACTCCGCGCCCCTCGTAGAAGTGCGTGCGGGTGCCGTAGACGAGCGCGCGGCGACCGGTGTCGCCGATGGCGACCGAGCGCATGGTGCCCGAGTGCCCCTCGACGGCGGCCTTCGCGAAGCCGGGAACGTCGGCGTTGTCGATGGTCGCGAGGGTCTCGCCGATGAGGTCGCCGGTCTGGCCCCAGCCCGATCCGAGCACGAGGGCGACGTCGTGGCGCTCGGCACCGGTGCGCTCGGCGATGACCGCGGCGGCGGCGCCGGCCACCTCGAACGGGTCGGTCGCGGGGTCGCTGAGGTCGGGGGCGGCATGCTGTTCGGTCACGCGGGAAGCGTACCGAGCGCGGCGCTGCCCACCGCCGGATTCACCCGGGACCTGCGAAAGGCTGCGCCAGCCCGCCCCCTGCGGGACGATGGCGCCCATGGGGGTTCTTCGCCCGTCCGCCGTGGCCGGCGCGATCGCAGCGGTCCTGGTCGCGGGCTGCTCCGCCGGCACGGCACCGGGGGCCGGTGCGTCCGGGTCGTCCTCGGCTGCGCCGGCACCGACGACCTCACCGGCTTCGCCGACCGCCTCGACCGCCCCGGGGGCGCCCACCACCCCGGCGTCGGTCCCGGCGTCGACGACCACGCCCGGGGAGTCCGCCGGCAGTTCGCCGACGGGTTCGCCCCGCCCGCCGACGAACGTGTATGCCGCGGCGACCACCGGGGCGCTCAGGGGCCCCGCACGAACGGCCCGCCCCATGGTGTACGTGCCGAACACCCTGAGCAACACCGTGCAGCTCATCGACCCGAGGACCTACCGCGTGGTCGGGCGCATCCCCACCGGGCGCGAGCCCCAGCACGTCGTCCCGTCGTGGGACCTGAGGACCCTCTGGGTCAACGACGCCATGGGCAACGACCTGGTGCCGATCGACGCCAGGACGGGCAGGCCCGGGCGGCGCATCGCCGTGGAGGACCCCTACAACCTCTACTTCACCCCGGACGGCGCCCACGCCCTCGTGATGGCCGAGCGGCTGCGGCGCATCGACGTCAGGGACGCGCGCACCCTGCGGCTGCAGCACTCGCTCCGCGTACCCTGCGAGGGGGTCAACCACGCCGACTTCTCGGCCGACGGGTCCTTCCTCGTGGCCAGCTGCGAGTTCAGCGGCGAGCTCCTCGTGGTGGACCGGTCGGCGCGAAGGATCCGCAAGGTGATCGACCTCAACCGTGTCAGGACCCCGGGTGCCACCTCGCCGGAGCAGGCCAGGCACCTGCACGGCAGCCCCAAGCAGCAGCTCGCGCCCGGGGCCTCCGCCATGCCCCAGGACGTGCGCCTCACCCCCGACGGGCGGTACTTCCTGGCCGCCGACATGCTGCGCAACGGCGTCTGGGTGATCGATGCCCGCACGCTGAGGTACGCCAGGTTCCTGCGCACCGGTCTCGGCGCGCACGGCATCTACCCCTCGCGCGACGCCACGCGGCTGTTCGTCTCCAACCGCGACGCCGGGTCGGTCTCGGTGCTCGATGCGCGAACCCTGGAGCAGCTCGCGCTCTGGAAGGTCCCCGGGGGCGGGTCCCCGGACATGGGCGGGGTCAGCGCGGACGGCCGCGAGCTCTGGCTGAGCGGCCGCTACCACGCCGAGGTCTACGTCTTCGACACCGCCACGGGCCGGGTGACGCACCGGATACCGGTCGACCCCGGCCCCCACGGCCTGTGCGTCTGGCCGCAGCCGGGCCGGTACTCGCTCGGCCACACGGGCAACATGCGCTGAGGCGGTGGCCGGCGGGCCTGCACCGGCCCCGCGCACGGATGGCCGCAGTGGTTGGATGGGGCGCGTGAACGCGCGCGAATCCTCAGTCGTGATCCTCGGTGGTGGCCCCGGCGGCTACGAGGCGGCGCTGGTCGCGGCGCACCTCGGCGCGCAGGTGACCGTGGTCGACCGCGACGGCCTGGGCGGCGCGGCGGTGCTGACCGACTGCGTCCCGTCCAAGACGCTCATCTCGACCGCGGACTTCATGTCGCAGTTCGGCACCGCGGCCGAGCTCGGGGTCCACCTCGAGGACCACGAGGGCGACGAGGTGTCGGACTCCGTCGCCGAGATCGTGGCCGTCAACCAGCGGGTCCTGCGGCTCGCCGCGGCGCAGAGCCGCGACATCGGCGCCCGCCTCGACTCCGACGGCGTGCGGGTGCTGCGGGGCGTCGGTCGGCTGGAGTCGCCCTCGCGGGTGCGGGCCGAGCTCGAGGACGGTGGTGTGGAGGAGCTCACGGCCGACGTCGTCCTCGTCGCGACCGGCGCGACCCCGCGAGTCATGCCCACCGCGCAGCCCGACGGCGAGCGCATCCTCACCTGGCAGCAGATCTACACGCTCAAGGAGCTCCCCGAGAAGCTCGTCGTGGTCGGCTCCGGCGTCACCGGCGCCGAGCTGGCACAGGCCTACCTCGGCCTCGGCGCCGGCGTCACCCTCGTCTCCTCGCGGGACCGCGTGCTCCCCGGCGAGGACGCCGACGCGGCCACCGTGATCGAGGAGGTCTTCCGCAAGCGCGGCATGGAGGTCCTCGACCGCTCGCGCATGGCCGCGGTGGAGCGCACCGCCAGCGGTGTGCTGGTCCGCCTCGAGGACGGCCGCGAGGTCGAGGGCTCGCACGCGCTCCTCGCAGTCGGGTCCATCCCGCAGACGTCAGGGATCGGGCTCGAGGAGGTCGGCGTGGGCCTGGCCCCCTCCGGCCACGTCTCGGTCGACCGCGTCTCGCGCACGTCGGTCCGCGGCGTGTATGCCGCGGGCGACTGCACGGGTGTCCTGCCCCTCGCGTCCGTGGCGGCCATGCAGGGGCGCATCGCGATGGCGCACGCCCTCGGTGACGCGGTGGTCCCCCTCAACCTGCGGGCCGTCTCCGCCAACATCTTCACCGACCCCGAGATCGCCACGGTCGGCTACTCCCAGAAGGACGTCGACGAGGGTCGGGTCGACGCCGCCGCCGTGATGCTCCCGCTCGCGACGAACCCCCGCGCCAAGATGCAGGGGATCACGGACGGTTTCGTGAAGCTGTTCGCCCGCAAGGGGATTGGCACCGTCGTGGGGGGTGTCGTCGTGGCGCCTCGGGCCTCCGAGCTGATCTACCCCGTGACCCTGGCCGTGCAGCACGGGCTCACCGTCGACCAGCTGGCCGGCACCTTCACGGTCTACCCGTCGCTGTCCGGGTCGGTGGCCGAGGCGGCGCGCCAGCTGCACGACCCGCAGTAGCATCGGCGACGGCGTCGCGGGTGCCGTCGTCTCCGGCGGGCCGGCCCGCTGGCCCGTGTGTAGGGTGCTGGGACCGCCCTGCCCGCGGGGCGCGCATCCTGACCCCGACGCGAAGTGAGGCAGACCATGGCCGGTGGATTCATGGACAAGTTCAAGGACTTCGTCAAGGGCAACCCAGCGCAGGCAGACTCGGTGATCGAGAAGGTCGAGGACACCATCGACTCCCGCACCGGCGGGAAGTACGCCGGGCACGTCGACAAGGGCGGCGACCTGCTGCGGGAGAAGCTCGGCCTGCCGCCGGAGCAGACCACGCCTGAGCAGGCGAACCCCGACGCCGGCGAGCCGATGCCTGAGCCCGGCCCCACGCCCGTGCCCGAGCCGGGGCCGACGCCGATGCCGGAGCCGGGCCCCACGCCGGTGCCCGAGCCGGGGCCGACGCCCGTGCCGGAGCCCGGCCCCACGCCCGTGCCCGAGCCGGGCCCCGGCCCGGTGTCCGAGACGACCGCGCCCAACCCCGAGCCCGCCACCGGCGACCCGCAGCAGCCCGGGTCGGTCGACGAGCCGCTGACCCCCGGAGCGCAGCAGCCCGGCCAGCCGGGCGGTCCGCTCGACGAGTCGCTGCGCCCTGGCGCCGGCTCGTCAGACGCCGTGGGTGGCTCCCAGGGTGGGTCCCCGCTCCCCGAGGGTGGCCCGACCCAGCAGGGGGAGGTGCAGTCCGGCACGCAGGCTCCCGGGGGCTCCCAGCCCGACACGGGCGGTCCCGAGCAGCGGTAGCACCGGCACGGGCCACACCGGCCACGCGCAGGTCTCCCCGTCGGGACGGGACCTGTTGCCGGCGTCAGTCCTTGATGTCGGCGATGACCGCGCCGTTGGTCACCGTCTGGCCGACCTCGGCGGACAGGCCCGTGATGGTGCCGGACTTGTGGGCGTTGATGGGCTGCTCCATCTTCATCGCCTCGAGCACCACGACGAGGTCACCCTCGGCGACCTCCTGGCCGTCCTCGACCGCGATCTTGACGATGGTGCCCTGCATCGGTGCCGTGAGCGAGTCGCCGGATGCCGCGGCGCCACCCTTGCTGCCGGCGGAGCGCTTGGGTGCCTTCTTCTTGGCGGTGCCGCCACCGCCGAGCGCGAGCCCGCCCGGCAGCACGACCTCGAGGCGCTTGCCGCCCACCTCGACGACGACGGTCTGGCGCTCGCCTGCCTCCTCGGGCACGTCGGCGACGGGCCCGGCATACGGCTCGACGGTGTTGTCCCACTCGGTCTCGATCCAGCGGGTGTGCACCGCGAACGGCTCGTGCGCGTCCTTCGGGGCGAACGCCGGGTCGTCAACCACGGCGCGGTGGAACGGCAGCACGGTGGGCATGCCCTCGATCGCGAACTCGGCCAGGGCACGGCGCGAGCGCTCGAGCGCCTGCTGGCGGTCGTGGCCGGTGACGACGAGCTTGGCGAGCATCGAGTCGAACGCGCCGGCGATGGTGTCGCCCTCGACGATGCCGGTGTCGAGGCGCACGCCGGGGCCGGCGGGTGGGCGGAAGGTCGTCACCCTGCCCGGGGCGGGGAGGAAGTTGCGGCCGGCGTCCTCGCCGTTGATGCGGAACTCGATCGAGTGCGCGCGCGGAGTGGGGTCGGTGTAGCCGAGGGGCTCGCCGTTCGCGATCCGGAACTGCTCGCGCACGAGGTCGATGCCGGTGACCTCCTCGGTGACCGGGTGCTCGACCTGCAGGCGGGTGTTCACCTCGAGGAAGGAGATGGTGCCGTCCTGGCCGACGAGGAACTCACAGGTCCCGGCGCCGGTGTAGCCGGCCTCCTTCAGGATCGCCTTGGAGGCGCGGTACAGCTCGGCGTTCTGCGCCTCGGAGAGGAACGGTGCCGGGGCCTCCTCGACCAGCTTCTGGTGGCGCCGCTGCAGCGAGCAGTCACGGGTGGAGACGACGACGACGTTGCCGTGGGTGTCGGCGAGGCACTGGGTCTCGACGTGCCGCGGCCGGTCGAGGTACCGCTCGACGAAACACTCGCCGCGGCCGAACGCGGCGACCGCCTCGCGGGTCGCCGAGTCGAACAGCTCGGGGATCTCCTCCAGGGTGCGGGCGACCTTCAGGCCGCGGCCACCACCGCCGTAGGCCGCCTTGATCGCAACCGGCAGTCCGTGCGCCTCGGCGAAGTCGATGACCTCGATCGCGCTCTCGACGGGGTCGGGGGTGCCGGCCACGAGCGGGGCCTCGGCCGCAGCTGCGATGTGGCGGGCCTTGACCTTGTCGCCGAGGGCGTCGATGGCGGCGGGGGAGGGGCCGATCCACGTCAGCCCGGCGTCGATCACGGCCTGGGCGAAGGAGGCGTTCTCCGCGAGGAAGCCGTACCCGGGGTGGACCGCGTCGGCGCCGGAGCGCTTCGCGACGTCCAGCAGCTTCTCCTGCACCAGGTAGCTGTCGCCGGGGGTCGAGCCGCCGAGGGCGTACGCCTCGTCGGCCACGCGCACGTGCAGGGCGTCGCGGTCCGGCTCCGCGTAGACGGCCACCGAGCCGAGGCCGGAGTCCGCACAGGCACGGGCGATGCGGACGGCGATCTCGCCGCGGTTGGCGATCAGGACTTTGGAGATGGGCGCCATGGCGCGGAGCCTAGTCGCTTTCCGCCGCGTCAACCCGCCCCCCACCGGTGTGGGCTCGGCAACAGCGCGGAGCACCGTGGTGTTCCCGGCCGTCCCGGCAGGTGACCCGGGCTGTGGGCGACGGGCACCCGGCATACAGTCGTGCGCATGACTGCTGTCCCGAACCTCCCCCTGTCCGCCGGAACGTCCAGCATCGAGATCCCGCAGCTCGGCTTCGGGGTCTGGCAGGTGCCCGAGGACGAGGTGGTCGCCGCCGTGTCGACCGCCATCGAGACCGGCTACCGCAGCATCGACACCGCACGCATCTACGGCAACGAGGAGGGCGTCGGCCAGGCCATCGCGCGCGCCGACGTCTCACGCGACGAGCTCTTCGTCACCACCAAGGTCTGGAACGACGACCAGGGCTTCGACTCCACGCTCTCGGCCTTCGACGCGTCGATGAAGCGGCTCGGCCTCGACATCCTCGACCTGTACCTCATCCACTGGCCGACGCCGGAGAAGGACACCTACGTCGACACGTGGAGGGCGCTGCTCCGGCTGCGCGAGGAGGGCCGCGTGCGCGCCGTGGGTGTCTGCAACTTCGAGGTGGACCACCTGCAGCGGCTCGCGGACGAGACCGGCGAGCTCCCGGCCATCAACCAGATCGAGCTGCACCCGTACCTCCAGCAGGAGGAGCTGCGCGCGTTCCACACGGCCCACGGCATCCTCACCGAGGCGTGGAGCCCGCTGGCCTCGGGTGGCGAGGTGCTGCGGGACGAGAAGATCGCGGCGATCGCTGCCAGGCACGGTGTCACGCCTGCCCAGGCGATCCTGCGCTGGCACGTCGACCTCGGCAACGTCGTGATCCCCAAGTCGGTCACGCCCAGCCGCATCGCCGAGAACTTCGACATCTTCGGGTTCTCGCTCGACGCCGACGACCTCGCGGCCATCGCCACGCTCGAGGAGGAGCACCGCACCGGCCCGCACCCGAACGAGTTCAACTGACCTCGCGCTGAGCGGCGACTGTGCCGCGGTGCCGTCGGCGACGGCGGTGCCGCGGCACGCCCGCGGCGGTTCTAGGGTGGGCGCCATGAGCGTCGCCGACAGCCCCGACCCGCGCGCCCGCCGCGAGCTCGAAGAGGGCATCCAGCGGGACTTCACAGCCGCGATGTCCTACGGGGACTACCTCGGCCTCGACCGGCTGCTGACGGCGCAGCACCCGCGCAGCGAGCCGGCGCAGCACGACGAGCTGCTCTTCATCATCCAGCACCAGACCTCCGAGCTGTGGCTGAAGCTCATGCTGCACGAGCTGCGCTCTGCCCGCAGCCTGCTGGCGGGCGACGACCTTGCCCCCGCCCTCAAGCGCCTGGCCCGGGTCAAGCACATCCAGAACACCCTCACCGAGCAGTGGTCGGTCCTCGCGACCCTGACGCCGAGCGAGTACGCCCAGATCCGGCCGTTCCTCGCCAGCAGCTCGGGCTTCCAGTCATGGCAGTACCGCGCCGTCGAGTTCCTGCTCGGCAACAAGAACGCCGAGATGGTCCAGGTCTTCGAGCACGACGAGGCGGCCCGCTCCCTGCTCGAGGGGCTGCTGCACGAGCCGAGCCTCTACGACGAGTTCCTGCGCTACCTCTCCCGCCGCGGCTACAACGTGCCGGCCGAGGTGCTCCAGCGCGACGTGTCACAGCCCTACCGGATGAGCGAGCCACTCGTCGACACCTTCGCCTCGGTCTACGCCGCGCCGGACGAGCACTGGGGCGTCTACGAGACCTGCGAGGAGCTGGTCGACCTCGAGGACAACTTCCAGCAGTGGCGCTTCCGGCACCTGCAGGTCGTGACCCGCACCATCGGGCACAAGACGGGCACGGGTGGGTCCTCCGGCGTCGACTTCCTGCGGCGCGCGCTCGACCTGACCTTCTTCCCCGAGCTGTATGCCGTGCGCACCCGCGTCGGCGGGTAGCAGTCAGCGCAACGGGCGGGGGCGGTAGGCCTCGATGAGCGCATCGAAGAGGGCGTCCATCCGGCCGTCGACCACCCGGCGCGACGCGTCCTCGTCGTGCCAGTCCACGATCTCGCGTGCTCCCTCTCGGAACGGGACCTGCGCGGCCCACCCCGGCACGAGCCCCTTGACCTTGGTGTTGTCGAACACCATCGAGTTCGCCTTGTCGCCGAGCAGCCCGGCGCCGAGGTCGGGGTCGGCCGCCGCGATGGCGTCGGAGGCGACGTGCACGAGGCGCGGCTCGACGCCCGCCGCGTCGGCGATCGCGGTGTAGATCTCGTTCCACGTCGGCGCCTCGTCGGAGGTGATGTGGAACGCCTCGCCGAGGGCTGCGTGCTGCCCGAGCAGGCCGACGAAGGCACGCGCGAAGTCCTCGTGGTGGGTGAGGGTCCACAGCGACGTGCCGTCACCGGGCACCACCACCTCACGGCCCTGCCGCATCCGTTCCACGACCGTCCAGCCGCCGTCGAACGGCACCAGGGTCGGGTCGTACGTGTGCGACGGGCGCACGATCGTCATGGGGAAGCCGCGCTCGCGGTACTCCCGCACCAGCAGGTCCTCACAGGCGATCTTGTTGCGCGAGTACTCCCAGAAGGGGTTGCGCAGCGGCGTCGACTCCGTGACGGGCAGGCGGGTCGGCGGGGTCTGGTAGGCCGAGGCCGAGCTGATGAAGACGTACTGCCAGGTGCGGCCCGCGAACAGGTCGATGTCCTGCTGGACGTGCTCGGGGGTGAAGTTCAGGAAGTTGGCGACGACGTCGAACTCCCGACCGCCCAGCGCCGCGCGAACCGCGTCGGCGTCGCGCACGTCGGCCCGCAACACCTCGACGCCCTCGGGCACCGGCCGGTGCTGCGTCTGCCCGCGGTTCAGCACGGCGACCCGCATCCCCCGGGCCAGAGCCTGGCGCGAGCAGGCCGTGCTGATGATCCCGGTCCCGCCGATGAACAACACTCGCAGATGGCTCATGACGGGACCCTATCCGCGGCCGGCGGCCGGCTCACCCGAGGCGGTTCAGGTCCTCGCGGCAGCGACGCTCGAACTCGCTGAGCTCGGCCAGGGCGTCCTCGAGGTCGCGCCGGCGTTGCTCGAGGTCCGTCCGCCGGGTCTCGATCTGCCCCAGGACGTACTCGAGCTGGCTCGCCTTCCCGCGGGGCCGGTCGTAGAGGTCGATGATCGTGCGGATCTCCTCGAGCGGGAAGCCGAGGCGCTTGCCGCGCAGGATGAGGTTCAGCCTGGTGCGGTCGCGACGGTGGTAGACCCGCGTGGTGCCGCGGCGCTCGGGGGTGATGAGCCCGAGGTCCTCGTAGTGGCGGACGGTGCGGTGGGTGACCCCGAACTCCTCCGCGACCTCGCGGATCGTCCAGGTCCGCTCGTCGGTCGCGGCTGGGGTTGTCATGGCGCTCATCGTGCTTTACGTTTACGTCAACGTCAAGCAGTGACCGGTATGCCGCGCGGTCGGGCGACCCCCGCACCGCGCTTCCCCCGAAGGAGTGGGCGATGTTCGAGCTGAGCAAGGAGCACGAGGACTTCCGCAAGGTCGTGCGCGAGTTCGCGCAGGACGAGGTCGAGCCCCACATCGCGAAGTGGGACCGCGACCACCACTTCCCGTCCGACCTGGTGCCCAAGATGGGGGAGCTCGGGCTGTTCGGCCTCGTCGTGCCGGAGGAGTTCGGTGGCATGGGTGAGGACGGCGACTTCACGAGCCTGTGCGTCGCCATCGAGGAGCTCGGCCGCGTCGACCAGTCGGTCGGCATCACGCTCTCGGCCGGTGTCGGCCTGGGCATCAACCCGATCCTCACCTACGGCTCCGACGAGCAGAAGCAGCGCTTCCTGCCCGACCTGGTGGCGGGCCGGGCCCTCGCCGGCTTCGGCCTCACCGAGCCCGACGCCGGCTCCGACGCCGGCGCCACCCGCACCAAGGCGGTCCGCGACGGCGAGGAGTGGGTCGTCAACGGCGCCAAGGCGTTCATCACCAACTCGGGCACCGACATCACCTCCGTCGTCACCGTCACCGCCCGCACCGGCACCAACGAGGACGGCTCGGCCCAGATCAGCGCGATCATGGTCCCGAGCGGCACGCCGGGCTTCACGGTCGAGCCGGCGTACGACAAGCTCGGCTGGCACGCCTCCGACACCCACGGCCTGACCTTCGAGGACTGCCGCGTCCCCGCCGGCAACCTGCTCGGGGCCGAGGGTGAGGGCTTCAAGCAGTTCCTCAAGACCCTCGACGACGGCCGCATCGCGATCTCCGCCCTCGCGGTCGGCCTCTCCCAGCGGATGCTCGAGGAGACCACCGCCTACGCCACGACGCGCAAGGCGTTCGGCAGGCCCATCGGGGTCAACCAGGGCGTCTCCTTCCAGATCGCCGACCTCGCCGTCATGGTGGAGGCCTCGCGCCAGCTCACCTACAAGGCCGCCTGGCTCAAGGACGAGCTCGAGCACGGCCGCCGCTCCGTCGCCGAGGTCAAGCAGGCCGCCGCGATCTGCAAGCTCTACTCCACCGAGGCCGCGGTCACCGCGACCCGCATCGCCACCCAGGTCTTCGGCGGCAACGGCTTCATGGAGGAGTACCCCGTCGCGCGGTTCTACCGCGACGCCAAGATCCTCGAGATCGGCGAGGGCACCTCCGAGGTGCAGCGCATGGTCATCGCCCGGAACCTCGGCCTGCCCAGCGCCTGAGGCTCATGACATGGCAACAGTGCGAGAGGGTATGCCGGTGACCTCCACCAGCGCACAGCCACCCTTTGCGATCGGCCCGGACTCCGGCGCCGACCCCAAGGTGACCGACGTCCGGGAGCGGCTCGCCGCGGCACACGAGGCGTCGGCGCTGCCGCCGGAGAAGGCGAAGGCCAAGCTCGACAGCCAGGGCAAGCTGTACGTCCGCGACCGGATCGGGCTGCTGTTCGACGAGGGGTCCTTCGTCGAGGACGGCCGCTACGCCAACGCGATGGCCGACGGACTGCCCGCCGACGGCGTCGTCACGGGGCGGGGCACCGTCGACGGCCGGCCCGCGATCGTCATCGCCAACGACCCGACCGTCAAGGCCGGCTCGTGGGGCGCGCGCACCGTCGAGAAGATCGTGCGGGCCACGGAGATGGCGCTACGGGAGGAGCTGCCGGTCTTCTGGTTCGTCGACTCCGCCGGGGCCCGGATCACCGACCAGGTCGAGATGTTCCCCGGCCGCCGCGGCGCGGGCCGCATCTTCCACAACCAGGTGGCGCTGTCGGGCAAGGTGCCGCAGGTCTGCTGCCTCTTCGGGCCGAGCGCCGCTGGCGGCGCGTACATCCCGTCCTTCACCGACCTCGTGATCATGGTCGAGGGCAACGCGTCGATGTACCTCGGCAGCCCCCGGATGGCGGAAATGGTGGTGGGAGAACGAGTCTCGCTCGAGGAGATGGGCGGAGCCCGGATGCACTGCACCGTCTCCGGCGTGGGGGACCTCCTCGTCCAGGACGACGCCGAGGCCATCGAGCTCGCCAAACTGTACTTCTCCTACCTGCCCGCGAGCTGGCGCTCCGAGCTGCCGACCTACGCGCCGGAGGAGCCTTCCACGCCCCTCACGCGGCACACCGTCCCGGAGCGGGAGAGCCAGCCGTTCGACATCCACGAGGTCATCGACGGCCTCGTCGACGACGAGTCGTTCTTCGAGGTCAAGCCGCTCTTCGCCCCCGAGCTCGTGGTCGGGTTCGGGCGGATGGCGGGGGAGACCGTCGGCATCGTCGCGAACAACTCCGCGGTCAAGGGCGGCGTGCTCTTCACGGACAGCGCCGACAAGGCCGCGCGGTTCATCTGGCTCTGCGACGCCTACTCGATCCCGCTCATCTACCTCGCCGACGTGCCCGGCTTCATGATCGGGTCGGAGGTCGAGCGCGGCGGCATCATCCGTCACGGCGCCAAGATGGTCTCAGCGGTGTCGTCGGCCACCGTGCCGCAGTTCTGCGTCATCGTGCGCAAGGCCTACGGCGCCGGGCTGTACGCGATGGGAGGCCCGGGCTTCGCTCCCGACGCGACGATCGCGCTGCCGACCGCCCGCATCGCCGTCATGGGGCCCGAGGCGGCGGTGAACGCCGTGTACGCCAACAAGATCGCCGCGATCGAGGACGACGCCGAGCGCGAGCAGTACGTGCAGGAGAAGCGCCGGGAGTACGAGGCCGACGTGGACCTCGAGCGGCTCGCGGCCGACCTGGTGCTCGACCAGGTCGTCGAGGCGGACGCCCTGCGCCCGGAGCTGCTGCTGCGGCTGCGCTACGCCGCGAGGCGCGAGCGGCACTTCGCCACCAAGCGCCGCGACATCCCGCCGGTCTAGCCACTCCTGCCCGGCACCCACCTGAAACGGGTCTCCACCGGCCCCGGCGCGGTGGGTCCGGGGCAAGAAGTCGGGTCAGGTGGGGGTGCCGGGGGCGCGCAGGCTGTGCCAGGCCAGCCCGACCTCCGCGAAGAGCTCGCGCAGGAGGGGCAGGCTCAGCCCGACGACGTTGCTCGGGTCGCCCTCGATGCCGGCGACGAACGGGCCGCCCAGCCCGTCGAGGGTGAAGGCCCCCGCCACGCGCAACGGCTCGCCGGTCCCGACGTAGTCCTCGATCTCGGCATCCGTCAGCCGGGCGAAGTGCACGGTCGTCGACGCGGTGGCCCCCAGGGTCGCGCCCGTCCCGCCCGCGGAGTGCTCGCGGGTGTCGACCACCCAGTGCCCCGTGTGCAGCACCCCGCTGGCGCCGCGCATGCGGCGCCAGCGCGACACGGCCTCTGCGGCATCGGCGGGCTTGCCGTGGATCTCGCCCGCGAGCTCGAGCACCGAGTCGCAGCCGACGATGACGGCTCCGGCGACCTCGGCGGCGACGTCCTCGGCCTTGGCCCGGGCGAGCACCAGGGCGACGTCCTCCGGTGCCAGCGCGCCGTACGTCTCACGCGCGGCTGTCGTGACGGCGTCCTCGTCGACGCTGCTGACGACCACGCTCGGCTCGATGCCGGCGGCGTGCAGCAGCTTCTTGCGGGCAGGGGAGGCGGACGCGAGGACGATGTGGACGGTCACGCGCCGAAGGCTACCGGCGCGGTGGCGTCCCGGGTCAGTCGGCGCCGTCCTCGCGCTGGTCGGCCTTGTCCTTCTTCGGCTTCTCGCCCGTGGGCCTCGGTTCCGCCTCGGTGTCGTGGAAGTACGACGCCCCGAGGTAGCGACGCATCGCCGCCTGCACCCGGTTCTCGCCCTCGGTCGGACGCGTGTTGCCGACGTGCTCGGCTGCCTCGCGACGGGCCCGCTCGCTGTTGACGTCACCCATGGCGGCCTCCTTGTGAGACAGCCCTCCAGCCCTGTGGAGGGCCATACCTGAAGGCTATGCCCGCGGGTGTGGTCCGGACCCGGGTCTTCAGACCCGGTTGGCGCCGCCGACCCGACCCGGTGCGACGGAGGAGTCGCGCCGGGGTGCCGGGGCCGCCTTCAGCCTGACGGCCGTCGCGCCGGCTGCGACCATGGCGACGCCGACCAGCCACAGCCCCGTCTTCTGGCTGCCGGTGAGGTCGGCCAGCCAGCCGGTGACATAGGGGGCCGCGAAGCCAGCCGTGTTGCCGACGGAGTTGACCAACGCGATGCCGCTCGCCGCGGCCGCGCCGGTGAGGAACGCCGTCGGCAGGGCCCAGAAGGTCGGCAGCGCGCACATCACCCCCACGGCGCAGACGGTGACCGCGGCCATGGCCGCAGCCGGGCTGCCGAGGTGGAGCGCGACCGGGATCGCGGCGCCGCCGACGAAGGCGGGGAGGGCGACGTGCCAGACCCTCTCCCCGCGACGGTCCCCGTGCCTGGCCCACCAGAGCATCGCCACCGCGCCCACGGCATACGGGATGGCATTGATGACGCCCCGCTCGACGAGGGAGTAGCTCGTGCCGAACTGCTCCTCGAAGCCCTTGATGATCGTCGGGAGGAAGAAGCCGAGGGCGTACAGGCCGTAGACGATGCCGAAGTACACGAAGGCCAGCGCCCAGACCCGGCCGCTGGTGAGCGACTCCCGGATCGACACGTGGTAGGTGCTGGCCTTGTGCTCGTCGTCGGCCTCGAGGGCGGTCGTCAGGGCCCGGCGCTCCGCGGGTTCGAGCCAGGTGGCGTCGCCGGGCCGGTCGGTGAGGAAGAACCAGGTGACGACGCCGAGGACCACCGCGGGGAGGCCCTCGAGCAGGAACATCACCCGCCAGCCGGACAGCCCGAAGAGGCCCTCGCCGAACTCGATGAGCAGCGAGGACAGCGGCGCGCCGACCGCTGAGGAGATCGGGATCGCCGCCATGAAGAGCGCCGTCATCCGGGCCCGCTCGCGCTGGGGGAACCAGAACGTGAGGTACAGGATGATGCCGGGGAAGAAGCCCGCCTCGGCCACACCGAGGAGGAATCGCAGCGTGTAGAGCCAGCCGGCGTTCGGGACGAAGGCCAGCGCCGCCGCGACGATGCCCCAGGTCACCATGATGCGGGCGATCCAGCGCCGGGCCCCGAAGCGGTGCAGCGCCATGTTGCTCGGCACCTCGAGCAGGAGGTACCCGATGAAGAAGATGCCCGCAGCCAGGCCGAACGCCGCCTCGCTCAGGCCGAGCTCGTCGTTCATGCCGTTGGGGCCGGCGAAGCCGATGTTGGTGCGGTCGAGGTAGTTCACGAAGTAGAGCAGCGCGAGGTAGGGGGTCAGGCGCCGGGCCACCTTCGCCGTGGCGGACCGCAGCAACGGGTCGCCGGTCGCCGCGGGTGCGTGCTCGGCCGTGTGCTCGGTCGTCATCGAGGTCCCCTGTCGCGTCATCGCTGCCCGGTGCCCTGCCGAGGCTGCCACAGCACCCAGGAGCCCGCAGGTCGGCGGGCGAATTCCCCGCGAACCAGGAGGAACCGGGCGTCCCCCCGTGTCCTCGGTGGCGCCGGCTCGTTGGTCAGCGGGCGGGAGAGGTCCCGCGCTCGAGACGACCACCGACCCGAAAGGTCAGGCACATGCGAACTCGCGCACTCACCGGCGCAGCAGCAGCCAGCGCCCTCGCCCTCGTGGGCACCCTGGCGACCGCCCCGACGGCACAGGCAGCGACGAACGACCCCCTCCACGGCAAGCTCTGGGGCCTGCAGCAGGTCCGCGCCGAGCAGGCGTGGGGCAGCAGCACGGGGACCGGGACCGTCGTCGCGGTCGTGGACACCGGCGTCGACTTCTCCCAGCCGGACCTTCGGGGCCAGCTCCTGCAGGGCGCCACGTTCACCGGCTGCCCCGCGAACCAGCGACCCTGCGGCAACGGCGACTTCCGCGGCCCGGACGGGCAGAACGACGGGGACGAGCACGGCACCCACGTGGCCGGCACCGTCGCGGCGGCCCGCAACAACGGTGTCGGCGTCGTCGGCGTGGCGCCGGGCGCGAAGATCCTGCCGGTCAAGGTCCTCGAGGCCGGCTCCGGCTCCTCCGAGGACATCGGTGACGGCATCCGCTGGGCCGCCGACCACGGCGCGGACGTGGTCAACCTCTCGCTCGGCTCGGTCCCGGGCGGGCAGGCCCTGTCCATCACCGGCCTCGACTCGGCGATGAAGGAGGCCATCGACTACGCGCGCTCCAAGGGCGTGCTCACCGTCGCCGCGGCCGGCAACAGCTCCACGGCCCTGTGCAACGACCCGGCCTTCACCACCGACGGCATCTGCGTGGGCGCCACCGACCGCAACGGCCTGCACTCGTGGTACTCCGAGCTGCCGAACAAGACCGACCTCAAGGCGGTCTCCGCTCCCGGCGGCGCCGGCCTGACCGGCTGCGACGACGACATCTGGTCGACGGTCCCGCGGGGCACCGGCACCGCCGGAGGCTGCGGGCAGGCGGACTACGACGCCTACGCGGGCACCTCGATGGCCACGCCGCACGTCGCAGGCGTCGCGGCCCTGCTCTACGCCCAGGGCCGCACCGTCGACCAGGTCGAGGACGCCATTCTCAGCACGGCGGTCACCCCGGGAACGGGCGCCCGCGGCACCTACTCGCCGACGTACGGCTTCGGTGTCGTCGACGCCGAGGCCGCGGTCGCCAGCTGACCGGCGCGGACGACACACCGCACCCTCCCTCCGCAGGGACCTCCGCGGACGGGGGCGAGCGCAGTGGGCGTGGAGACACGCGAGAGGGGCGGCCCCAGCCGGGGCCGCCCCTCGTGCCGTCTCAGCGCGTCGCTGCGCGGCGGTCGATCAGCCCAGGTCGCCGAGCACGGCCTCGCGCAGCGTGTCGAGCCCGACGCCGCCGATGTCGAGCGACCGGCGGTGGAACGCCTTGATGTCGAAGGCGTCGCCCTCGCGGCGCTGGACCTCGTCGCGCAGCTCCATCCACAGGCGCTCGCCGATCTTGTAGGCCGGGGCCTGACCCGGCCAGCCGAGGTAGCGGTCGAGCTCGAAGCGCAGGAACGCCTCGTCCATGTTGGCGTGGGCGGTGAGGAACTCCCACGCCTTGTCGTAGGTCCACTCGCCGCCGCCGACCTCCTCCGGCGCCTCGAAGCCGCAGTGGAAGCCGATGTCGAGCACCACCCGGGCGGCGCGCAGCGACTGGCCGTCGAGCAGGCCCATGCGGTTGCCCGGGTCGTCCATGTAGCCCAGGTCGGCCATGAGCCGCTCGGCGTAGAGCGCCCAGCCCTCGCCGTGGCCGGAGGTCCAGGCGAACATGCGACGCCAGCGGTTGAGCAGCTCGGAGCGGAACACCGTCTGCGCGACCTGCAGGTGGTGGCCCGGGACCCCCTCGTGGTAGACGGTCGTCAGCTCGCGCCAGGTGCCGAACTCGGTGACACCCTTGGGCACCGACCACCACATGCGGCCGGGGCGGGAGAAGTCCTCGCTGGGGCCGGTGTAGTAGATGCCGCCGGTCTGGGTCGGCGCGATGAGGCACTCGATCGTGCGCACCGGGTCGGGGATGTCGAAGTGGGTGCCCGCGAGGTTGGCGATGACCTCGTCGGCCTTGGTCTGCATCCACGCCTTGAGCTCGTCGGTGCCGTGCAGCTGGTATGCCGGGTCGGCGTCGAGGGCGGCGATGGCCTCCTTGACGGTCGCGCCGGGCCTGATCTGCTCGGCGACCGCCTCCATCTCGGCGGTGATGCGGGCGAGCTCCTCCTGACCCCACCGGTAGGTCTCCTCGAGGTCGACGGTCGCGCCGAGAAACGCGCGCGAGAGGAGCTGGTAGCGCTCGCGGCCGCAGGCGTCGGACACGGGGGCTCGGTCGAGGATCTCGTCGCGCAGCCGGTCGCCGAGGACGCGGTACGCGTCGGAGGCGGCGGCCACGCTCTTCTCGAGGTCGGAGCGCACCGCGTCGGTCAGGTCGGCGTCGCCGGCCAGGGCGCCGGTGACCAGCCCCGCGAAGTAGCCGTCGTCGGCGATGAGGTCACCGCACTGCTTGATGCAGGCCTCGACCTGGCGCCGCGGGGCGACGTTGCCCTTGTCGGCGGCCGAGTGCAGGCTCCTCATCCAGCTGTCGAGGGCGTCCGGCACCTTGGCCAGGCGCCGCGCGATCACGCCCCAGTCCTCGGTGGTCGCCGTCGGCATGAGGTCGAAGGTGCCGCGGACCTCCTGCAGCGGGCTCGCGATGACGTTGAGCGCCATCTCGTCGAGCCCGGCACGGTGGGTCTCCTCGGCGAGGCCGAGGCGCTCTCGCATGGCGGCGATGGTGACCCGGTCGATGTCATCCACCGGCGTCGCGCGGTCGAGCGCGGCCAAGGTGCGGCCCCGCAGGACGGCGTGCGCCTCGTGGCCGGCGGGCGAGAAGTCGTCGAGCTCCTCGTCGTGGCCGGCGATGCCGAGGTAGGTCGCGGTGATCGGGCTCAGGTCGACGAACGCCTCGAGGTACTCCTCGGCGATGCGGTCGACCTCGGTCGAGGGTCGCGCGTTCTGCGCAGCGTCTGTGGTCACCTGAGCGAACGTACCCCACGACCCTGACCGCACCGCACCGGATATCGGCCGGAAACGCGACGCGTCGGTGACGGCCCGGCGGCGGCGGCGAGCGCGGACGGCATAGCCTTCGGCCATGGCGCACGTCCTCTCCCTGAACGTCGGCCGCTCCGAGCCGAACCCGGCCAAGAAGGGCATCCCCACCGGCATCGGCAAGCAGCCGGTGGACGCCGTGGAGCTGCGTGCCCCAGGGCCGAAGCACGGTGGGCTCGGCAGCGGGGTCGTCGGCGACTTCGTCGGCGACCAGCGGCACCATGGCGGGGACTTCCAGGCGGTGTACGCCTACGCGCGCGAGGAGCTCGACGCCTGGGAGGGCCGGCTGGGCCGGCAGCTGCCGCCCGGCCTGTTCGGTGAGAACCTCACCACGGCCGGCCTCGACGTCGACGGCGCCCTGGTGGGGGAGCGCTGGCAGGTCGGCGAGGACGTCGTCCTCGAGGTGGCCGGGCCGCGCATCCCGTGCAGCACCTTCGCCTCCCGCATGGGGGAGCGTGGGTGGGTCAGGCGGTTCACCGAGGTCGGCAACAGTGGCGCCTACCTCGCGGTGGTCCAGCCGGGGACCGTGCGTCTCGGCGACCCCGTCGAGGTGGTGAGCCGCCCCGACCACGGGATCGGCGTGCGGCTCGCGTTCCGCGCCTTCACCGGCGACCTCCAGGCGGCCGAGCGGGTGCTGGCCGCGCGCTGCCTGAACGCGCAGGACCACGAGGAGCTCGCGGAGACCGTCCGCCGGCGCACCGCGCCGGGGCTCGGCGCGTGAGCAGGGGCGCGGCCCACGCGCCGGACCTCGCCCGTGTGCCGCGTGGGACCGGCAGCGGGGCCGGCCCCCTGCGTGGGGTGCGCGTCGTCGAGCTGGCCTCCATCGGCCCGGGGCCCCATGCCGCCATGACTCTTGCCGACCTCGGCGCCGAGGTCATCCGTGTGGAGCGGCCCGGCGGCACCCTCACCGCGGTCGACCGCGAGAAGGACGTGCTGACACGAGGCCGGCCCAGCGTCGCCATGGACCTCAAGAACCCCCGGGCGGTCGCCGTGGTGCTCGACCTCGTGGCGCGCGCGGACGTGCTGCTCGAGGGGATGCGTCCCGGCGCGGCCGAGCGGCTCGGCGTCGGCCCCCGCGAGTGCCTGGAGCGCAACCCGCGCCTGGTGTACGGGCGGATGACCGGCTGGGGACAGGACGGCCCGCTCGCGGAGGTCGCCGGCCACGACATCGACTACATCGCGGTCTCCGGCGCCCTGCACGGGCTGGGCCGTGCGGGAGGGCCGCCGCAGTTCCCGCACAACCTACTGGGCGACTTCGGCGGAGGTTCGCTCTACCTCGTCATCGGCGTGCTGGCGGCGCTGCTCGAGGCTCGGTCGAGCGGGGAGGGACAGGTCGTCGACGCCGCGATCGTCGACGGCACCGCGCACCTGGGTGCCATGCTCGCCGGGCTCGTCGCCGGTGGCGCCTGGCGCGAGGAGCGCGGCGTCAACCTGCTGGACTCGGGGGCGCCGTTCTACGACGTCTACGAGACCGCGGACGGGCGCCACCTGGCCGTCGGCGCGATCGAGGCCCAGTTCTACATGGAGCTGCTCGACCGCCTTGGCCTGGCCGAGGGGGCGCCCGACCGCGACGACCCGGCCCAGTGGCCCGCTCTGCGCGCGGCGCTGGCCGCCCGGTTCCGCGAGCGCACCCAGGCCGAGTGGGTGCAGGTCTTCGAGGGCAGCGATGCCTGCGTCGCTCCGGTGCTGCGGCTCACGGAGGCGGCGCGCCACCCGCACCTGGCCGCGCGGCACACCTATGTGGAGCGGGAAGGGGTGCTGCAGCCTTCCCCGGCGCCCCGCTTCTCCCGCACGCCGGCCAAGCTCGGTGCGCCGCCGAGCCTGCCCGGGCAGCACTCCCGAATGGCCCTGCAAGCGTGGGGGATTCGCGACGTCGACGCCCTCATCGCCGATGGCGTGGTCGACGAGGCCTGATCCGTCAGGCCTGATCCGTCAGGGCAGCTCCGGCCGGCTCGTCGGGGCCTGGGTGATGCGGAAGACCGGGTACCGGTCGGCGATGCGCTCGAACTCCTCGAGGGGTGCGTTGCGGTCCACCGGAACGTGCGGTCTGGCTCCGGGCGCGACCGCGAGGTAGCGGCGCAGGATCGCTGCGCGCTGGCCCGGGTCGACCTCCTCCAGCCGCACCGGGGTGCGCCCACCCCGGATCAGGACTGCCCGGCCCCCTGCGGCCCGCACGTTGCGCACCCAGTTCGCATCGTTGCCGAGCATCGAGACGAGGTAGCGCTCGCCGGCCAGCTCGGTCACCACCAGCGGCAGGGTGACGACCCGGCCCGACCGTCGCCCGCGGACCTCCAGCGTCACCGCCCGCTGTGGCGACAGGAGACCGGCCGAGAACTGCCGTGCCGTGAGCCGGTTCGCCAGCCGGGCGAGCCGGTCAGGATGGCCGCCCCGGTACATCCACCGCCGCAGCGCGAACCGCCATTCCCTGGTCGAGTGCTGGAGTCCCATGATCCTGCCCACGCTGCCCGGGTCGGCAGGGACGCGGAAGGGGCTTTGGTCCGGTGCTCGCGGACGCCAGCCCCGGGGCGCAGACCTAGGCGCCGCCGCGATCGCCCTCGAGCGGGGAGCCGTAGCGCAGCAGGTTGCCGTCGGGGTCGACGTAGGCGCCCTCGCGCAGCCCGTAGTCCGTGTCCTGCGGTGCGTGCAGGCGGCCTGGTACCTCGGCCGCGAGCCATTCGACGTGCAGGTCGTCGGCGCTGTCGACGTAGAGGTAGACCGACACCAGGGACGTCCGGGGGTCGAGGCCCCCGACCTCGCTGAGATGCAGGCTCACCCCATCGCGCCGGGCATAGCCGTAGGCGGCGTCGCCGGTGTACCGGCTGACGGCGAAGCCCAGCCGCTCATACGTGCCGAGGGCGTCGCCGAGGTTCCGCACCGGTAGCACCGGGGCCAGTGAGTCGAAGCGGGTCATCGGGACGTTCTACCGCGGCAGGCCGGACGCGCGCCACGCCCCGGGGCCGGGCGCCAGGGGTCGGCGCAGGGCCGACTCCCGTGACGCCCACCGCGAACGCGGCCGCGGCGTCGTGTCGGGGTCGTCGTCCCCGCCGCCCGCAGCGGAGAGCACCGCGAGGAGGGCGGCGAGCTCCTCCGGAGTCGCGTCGCCACGCACCAGCCGCAGCGGCGGGGTCTGGTGTGCCGCGGCAGCGTGGTCGTCGGCGCTCACAGCGGGATGTTCCCGTGCTTCTTCGGCGGCAGCGTCTCCCGCTTGCTGCGCAGGGCCCGCAGCGCCTTGGTGACGTTCATGCGGGTGTTGCTGGGCGTGATGACGGTGTCGATGTAGCCGCGCTCGGCCGCGATGTACGGGTTGGCGAGGGTGTCCTCGTACTCGGTGATGAACCGCTGGCGTGCCTCGTCGACGTTCTCGCCCGCCTCCTGGGCCGCGGCGAGCTGCTTGCGGTAGAGGATGTTGACGGCTCCCTGCGCGCCCATGACCGCGATCTGCGCCGTCGGCCAGGCCAGGTTGATGTCGGCGCCGAGGTGCTTGGACCCCATGACGTCGTAGGCGCCGCCGTAGGCCTTGCGCGTGATGACGGTGACGAGGGGGACGGTCGCCTCGGCGTACGCGTAGATGAGCTTGGCGCCACGGCGGATGATGCCGTCCCACTCCTGGTCGGTGCCGGGCAGGAAGCCGGGCACGTCGACGAAGGTCAGCACCGGGACGTTGAAGGCGTCGCAGGTGCGCACGAAGCGGGCCGCCTTCTCGGAGGCGTCGATGTCGAGGGTCCCGGCGAACTGCATCGGCTGGTTCGCGACCACCCCGACGGACCGGCCCTCGACGCGGCCGAACCCGCAGACGATGTTGGGCGCGAACAACGGCTGCACCTCGAGGAACTCGCCGTCGTCGAGCACGTGCCCGATCACGGTGTGCATGTCGTACGGCTGGTTCGGGCTGTCCGGGATGAGGGTGTCGAGCTCGCGGTCCTCGTCGGTG
>NZ_DATBMI010000236.1:0-4033 GCF_036554925.1 Pedococcus sp. | reverse complement strand
GACGGGACGGCGATCTACCTGACGATGGCGTCGCTGTTCATCGCCGAGGCCATGGACAAGCCGTTCTCCATCGGCCAGCAGATCTCGCTGCTGGTGTTCATGATCATCGCCTCCAAGGGCGCGGCCGGCGTGACCGGTGCGGGTCTCGCCACACTGGCCGGCGGCCTGCAGTCGCACCGTCCCGACCTCGTGGACGGCGTCGGCTTCATCGTCGGCATCGACCGGCTGATGAGCGAGGCCCGTGCCCTGACCAACTTCGCCGGCAACGCCGTCGCGACGGTGCTCATCGGCACCTGGACCAGCGAGATCGACCGCAGCCAGTGCGCCGCCGTGCTGGCCGGGCAGCGGCCGTTCGACGAGGCCACCATGATCGACGACGACCACGCGCCGGCCCCGGTTGCGGCCCAGCCAGCGGCTCGCGAGGTCGAGACCGTGGGGGCCGCCGGCCGCTGACGACCCGCCCGCCCCGGCCCGCGCCGAGGCTTCACCCCAGAACGTTGCGCCTCCCCCGAGAAGGTTTCTCGGGTGAGGCGCACGTTTATCGGGTGACCCGAGAAAGTTCAGGCGGGGGTGGTCAGCGCAGCGACGAGAGCACGGCCCGGGCAGCGCGGCGCCCGGACGCCAGGGCCCCCTGGATCGAGGCGGTGTCGCGGTGGTCACCGGCGACGAACAGGCCGTCACCCAGGGCCACCGGTCGGCGCGCCCGCAGCGGCGCCGACTGCTCCGGCAGGGCGCGCTCGACGTCGTGGCGCGCCACCACCTCCCACCGCGACGTCGCGACGCCCCACAGCCGGTCGAGGTGGCTTCGCACGGCCGCCTCGTCGGCCGCGCTCGGCAGCAGCGTCGTCGCCTGGACCAGCGCCCGCCCCGCGGGCGCGTAGGTCGGCGCGACGGTGCTCATCACGGCGGAGTTGACCACCGGTCCCCCGGCGGCGTCGACGACCAGCAGCCGCTGCGGGTCCGGGGGCTCGTCGGCCGCGAACCACCAGGTCCGCAGGCCGCGCATCCGCTCCGCACCGACCCCCGCCAGCGTCAGCGCGTCCACCGCGTCGGTCGCCACCACCACGGCGCGCCCGCTCAACGGCCCCTCGGAGGTCTCGACGCGGCCCCCGCTGCCGAGCGCCGCCGCCCACACGCCGCAGCGCACGGGCCGGCGCAGCGCGGAGGCGAT
This sequence comes from Pedococcus sp., assembly GCF_036554925.1. Classification (NCBI taxonomy): domain Bacteria; kingdom Bacillati; phylum Actinomycetota; class Actinomycetes; order Micrococcales; family Intrasporangiaceae; genus Pedococcus; species Pedococcus sp. Next base: position 2,862 of record NZ_DATBMI010000236.1, on the reverse strand, counting down.
CTGCTCGGGCAGGGCCTGCATGCCCTGGGCCGGCACGCCGGGCGTGCCGAGCAGGAACGAGCGCAACAGCAGCCGGACGAAGGCGGCCGAGGTGCGTCCGGTGTCGTCGGCGAGGACACCGGCCAGGAACCGCTCGAGCACCTCCCGGCGGAGCCGCCCGGTGACGCCCGCAGCGTCCAACGAGGTCGCCAGGGTGGTGTCCGGGGCCCCCCTCAGCCGCGACACCGGACGGAGTGCGGGGGCGGCCCACTTCGCCAGCTGCGACAGCTCCCCGGCGTCGAGGTATCCGCTGCGCAGGGTCGCGCCGATGAGCTTCGGGGCGCGGCGCGGGTCCGCCAGCACCGCCAGCTCGCCGTCCCGCCTGCGCACCGCCACCCCCGCGTCGAAGGTGCACAGGCGCAGGGCTCCCACGTCGATGAGGCGCTCCACGGCCGGGTAGGCCGGGTTGAGCAGCTGGAAACCGCGGTCGCACCGGAAGCCGTCGATCGTCTCGGTGCGGACCCGACCGCCCACGGCGTCCGACCGCTCGAGCACGGTCACCACCAGGCCGGCGTGCTCGAGGGTGCGCGCGCAGGCGAGCCCAGCCAGCCCCGCCCCCACGACCAGCACGTCGGCGTCGTGGTCCCTCACCCTGCACTCCTCGCGGCCATGCACCCACGGTGGCACGCGGGCCGGCGGGGCGCACGGCCGTCGGCCCGCAACAGATCCCTCAGGGCTCCACGTCTGGACGGGTGATGGAGCGCGGGGTGAGGCCGAGGGAGCGCACGTGTCGGGCGATCTCCACCAGAGAAGCCGTCCAGACATCAACGCACGAGGTGACGTGGGCCATGAGCTCGTCGAGCTGCCGTGCCCGAGAGGGCCGCCCGGTGAGGAACGGGTGGTTGGTCAGGACCCAGCAGCCCCCCACCTCCCGCAGCGCCTCGAACTCGTCCTGCCACAGCTCACGCGCCTTGCGCGGGGTCTCGATGAGCCCGCTGCCCGAGATGTCGGGCAGGAAGCAGAACTGCTCCCAGTCGTCGAGGGCCCACTGGATCGGGATCTCGACGAGCGATGCCTGGCGGGAGTGGCCGGTGGCCGGTCCCACGGCCAGCTCATAGGGGACGTCGGCGTCCATGAGGCTCGAGTCGTAGAGGAAGCCGCGCTCGGCGAGCAGGGCCGGACTGCGCCAGGACAGGTCCCACATGGGTGCCCGGTACCCCACCGGGCGCACGCCGGCGACCTCCTCCAGCGCCTGGAGCCCGCGGTCGAGGTTGGCCGCCTCCTCCTCGGCGCTGACCCCGGTCGGCTGCTCGTGGAGGTACCCGTGGTGGGCCACCTCGTGCCCGGCGGCCACGATGTCCTTGACGACTCCGGGATGGCGGTGGGCGGTGTAGCCGGGGACGAAGAACGTCGAGCGGATGCGGTGCCGGTCGAGCAGGCCGAGCAGCCGCGGGACGCCCACCAGTGGCCCGTAGGCCTGGTGGCTCATGACGCTCATCCGGTCGGCGTTGCCCGGGCTGCCCCACAGCACCGCCGACTCGGCATCGACGTCGAAGGTGAAGGCCGCGGCGGCGGCTCTCCCCCCGGGCCAGGACACCGGCACCGCGGGAACGGTCACCGCTTCGCCTGCTCGGACATGATCGTGACCAGCTCGTAGGCGATGTTGGCCGCCGCCACCGCGGTCACCTCCGCGTGGTCGTAGACCGGAGACACCTCGACGATGTCGGCGCCGACGAGCCTCAGCTCGCGCATCCCGCGCAGTACGCCGAGCAGCTCGCGGCTCGTCATGCCGCCGGCCTCCGGGGTCCCCGTCGCGGGCGCGAACGCCGGGTCGAGGACGTCGATGTCGATGGAGACGTAGACCGGGTGCTCACCGACCCGCTCGACGACGCGCTCCACGATGCCGTCGACACCGATCCGGTCGATGTCGCGGCAGTGCACGATGGTGAAGCCCAGCTCCTCGTCGTCGAGCAGGTCCTGCCGGTCGTAGAGCGAGCCCCGGATGCCGACGTGGGCCGAGCTGCCCTTCACGACGAGCCCCTGCTCGGACGCGCGGCGGAACGGTGTGCCGTGCGTGTACGGCGCGTCGAAGTAGGTGTTCCAGGTGTCGAGGTGCGCGTCGAAGTGCACGAGGGCCAGCGGCCCGTGGACGCTGTGCATGGCCTGCAGCGCCGGGAGGGCCATGGTGTGGTCGCCACCCAGGCTGAGGACCTGACGCCCGGCAGGGGTGATGAGGGCGGCGAGGCCCTCGCGCGTCTCGTCGATGGCCCGGGCGATGTCGAACGGGTTGGCGGCCACGTCACCGGCGTCGACGACCTGGGCGTGACGGAACGGCTGCGCGTCGAGGGCGGGGTTGTACGGCCGCAACAGGCGCGATGCCTGGCGGATCGCGGACGGGCCGAACCTGGCCCCGGGTCGGTAGGTGACCCCGGAGTCCCAGGGGACGCCCACGACCGCCACGTCGTAGTCGTCCACGTCCTGCAGCCGGGGCAGGCGGGCGAAGGTCGTCAGACCGGCGTACCGCGGCACCTTGAGGCCGTCGACCTGCCCCACGACGCCGTCGTCGTACCTCGCGTACTCCTCTGGCATCTTTCGTCCTCTCGCCGTTGGCCGGGGGTCTGCTGGTGGCGCCGTCACGCCCGGGTGCGGGTGGCGCCGCCGTTGGCCTGGACCACCTGGCCGACCATGGCCGACATCCGGAAGTCGGCCAGGAGCGCCACCACGGCGGCCATCTCGTCGGTGGTGCCGATGCGTCCGAGCGGGATGCTCGCGGCATACCGTCGGTGCATCTCCTCGAGGGTGGTGTCCGCGTCGCGGGCGTCGACCTCGAGCTGGGGGGTGTCTGTGACGCCGGGCGCGATGGCGTTGACGATGATCCCCTCG
>NZ_DATBMI010000189.1:0-76700 GCF_036554925.1 Pedococcus sp. | reverse complement strand
GCGCCCTGGCGTCACAGCTGGGCGCGGTCACGGTGTCGTCAGTTCCCGACGAACAGAGCGCCGAGGTGGGCGGTCTGCAGAACACCGTGACCAACCTGGGCGCCTCCATCGGAACGGCAGTGGCCGGCGCCGTGCTGATCTCCGCGCTCACGACCTCCTTCTTCGCGGGAATCCAGGGCAACCCCGCGATTCCCGACGAGCTCTCGGCGAAGGCGGAGGTGAACCTGGCCGGCGGCGTGCCGTTCATCCCCGACGACCAGCTCGAGGCGGCTCTCGCGGAGGTCGGCGTCACGGGCGACACGGCGACGGCGGTCGTCGAGGAGAACAGCGAGGCCCGCCTCGACGGCCTGCGGGCCTCCCTGGCGGTCCTGTCAGTGCTCGCCGTGGTCGCGCTGTTCTTCTCCGGCGGCATACCCACGCGGCAGCCGGGTGCCGAGAGCGCCGCCGCCGTCAACGCAGCACCCACGCCCGGCACCGGACCCGCGCCCGGACCCGCGCCCGAGCCCGCGTCCGGACCCGCGTCCGAGCCCGCTCCCGAGGCCGAACCCGTGAAGGGCGCTGACCCACCGTGACCACCTCCGTCAAGCGTCGTCGAGCCGGGGAGGCCCCACATGTCTGATGAGGTTCTGCCTGCGTCCGTCCCCGTGAGCCAACCCGCGCCCGGGAACCCGACCGACACGGGGGTCGACCAGCGGATGGCGGCCTACCGCCGGGCGCGGGAGCAGGTCGAGCGCAGCATCCTGCCGCTGGCCACGTCCGTGGACGGCTACGCCTTCGACTTCCAGGCCTCGTTGCACGACCTGAAGCTGAGGCGCGGCGGGTACGTCGCGCTCGAGGCCGGAGACCAGCGACGGCTGGGGCAGGTCACGGATGTCGAGGCCGCGTCAGCGACGTCGAACGGCGAGGGCCGGGACGGGACCGGGGGCGAGGGCTCGGTCAGGATCCGGCTGGCCCGAGGTGGTGGCATCGTCCTCGACACCGACGGCAACCCGTTCCACGACGCCGCCGTGCGACCTGCGGATCCGGAGGAGGTCGGGGCCTGGCTCGCCCGGACCCGGCCGGACCGGGCCGGCCTGACCATCGGCGAGATGCTGCTCGCAGCCGGGATCCCCGCAACGCTCGACAGTGGCGGCCTCGCCCGGCACACGTTCATGTGCGGCCAGTCGGGGTCCGGGAAGACGTACTCGCTCGGCCTGCTGCTCGAACGGGTCCTTGCCGAGACCGGGTTGCGCGTGGTGATCCTCGACCCGAACTCGGACTACGTCGGGCTCCCCCGCCTGCGCGACGGCGCCGATCCGGAGCTGGCCGCTCGCTACTCCCACGTTCCCGCCGAGGTCGCCGTCTGGCGGAACGACCCGGGGGCGGAGCACCCGCTCAGGATGCGGTTCGCCGACCTCGACCCTGCCGCGCAGGCGGCCTCCCTGGGCCTGGACCCGATCCGTGACCGCGACGAGTATGCCGTGCTGACCGACCTGCTCCGCGCCCAGGAGGACGGGCAGCCCCTCGTCGCCGGGCCGCACCAGCTGTTGGAGGCGGATGCGCCCGGGGCGCGCCAGCTGGGCATGCGGGCCACGAACCTCGGGGTGCTCGGATGGCGGCTGTGGAGCCCCACACTGCCGTCCCTGGTGCGGGAGCTGCAGCGCCCGACGGCGCGCTGCACGGTGGTGGACCTCGGCTCGCTGGACACGGTGCAGGAGCAGCACCTGGTCGCCACAGCCGTGCTGTCGACGCTCTGGGAGTCACGCCTGTCCCGCCAGCCCTGCCTCGTCGTCATCGACGAGGCACACAACATCTGCCCGGGAGAGCCCCTGGACGAGCTGAGCCGCCTGTCCTCGGAGAGGGCCGTCCAGATCGCGGCCGAGGGACGCAAGTACGGGCTGTACCTGCTGACCTCGACGCAGCGCCCGCACAAGGTCCACGAGAACGTGGTGTCCCAGTGCGACAACCTCCTGCTGATGCGCATGAACTCGCAGGCCGACCTCGCCGACCTGGGCAGGCTGTTCTCCTTCGTGCCGTCGGGGCTCATGGCCGGCGCGACCTCCTTCCGCATGGGCGAGGCCCTGGTGGCGGGGAAGATCCTGCCGCACCCGGCCTATGTGCAGATGGGCGAGCGTGTCTCTCAGGAGGGCGGTGCCGACGTCCCTGCCACCTGGGCGGTTCCGCGCACCTCCTCCTGAGCCCGCGCTCCGTCGACGCCTCCCCAGATCCACTCGCTGACCAGGCGCCCCACGACGGTCGCGACGACCAGCACGCCACCGAGCATCACGAGCCAGGAGCCGATGGAGAACACGACACCGATGGGCCCGTACTGCTCGAGGTTCGCGCGGGTGAACGCCGGCATGAACACGCCGGAGAGACGGCTGAGCAGGACGACCAGCGCACTGGTCACCATGGCGCCGGGAAGCAGCCGCCGCCACGACACGCGGCCGCCGAGCAGGAGCCGGGCGGTCCACCACCACAACAGGGTGTAGACCACCAGCTGGAACGCCAGCCGGAGCGCCCCTGTCACCGGGCTGCCGGTCAGGGAGCGCACCAGCATGGCGGTGGCCTGGAGCACGGCAACCCAACCAACGAGCCAGAGCAAGCCGCTGCGCAGGGCCCGCACCCCCTTGTCACCCGGCAGGTCCCAGGCTCGGGTGTACATGCGCTGCAGGGCACGCGAGAAGCTCGACGCCGAGACGAGCGCGACCAGGACGCCGGCAAGGCCTGTCTCGGTCCGGGTCACCCCTTCCCGCACGGCAGCCTCGCGGAGCGGCTCGAAGACGTCGTCCTGCACGCCGAGGACGTCCCGGAGCTGGGCGAGCAGTCCGGTGCCCCAGCTCGCGGGGGCGAAGGTCCCCAGGGCCATGAGCATGGGGATGAGGGCCAGCAGGGCCTGCGCGCCGAGGGCGAGCGAGCGGTCGATCAGCTCCACCCTCGCGAGGTCCGAGAGCAGCCGGTGCGCCGCATCGCCGCCCTTCCGCCCCAGGCCACGGACGGGGGCGAGCCACCGTGGGCCTCTCATCCCCCCAGTCCACGGGCGGTTGGCGACGCCGGCGTCATCCCTGTCGGATGATCCGCGCGCCTACGTGCGCGGCGACTGCTGGGAGGTCTGGCGGTGCTGGCGGACACGGCTCCAGAGGAGGTCGAGCGCCGTCGCCAGCACCAATACTCCGATCATCGCCGTGAACGTCTCTGGTGCGGTGCGCAACGTCTCCGCGGCGAACACCACGAGCACACCCGCAGTGAGGGCGATGGCGGCCACCAGCACCCAGGCACTGGCCCCGATCTCCCGCCGCAGGCGGTAGGCGCCGAGGGAGGTCACCAGGAAGATCACCAGGGCGACGACACTGCCGAGGGAGGCGATCGCCGTGAGGTCGACGAGGTTGGCCAGCAGCAGCACCAGCAGCACCGAGATCACCAGGCCGCGGGTACCCCCGACCCTCGCAAGCTGGCCGAAGACGGGTGGGAAGAGCCCGGACTCGGCGAGCTTCGCGGTGGATCCGGTGGCCGCGTAGATGTTCGCGTTCACCGAGGACGACGTCGCCAGCAGCGCGGCGACGGCCATCATGGCGAAGCCGGCGTCGCCCAGGGCCGGCTGTGCCGCGACCGCCAGCGCGGTGTCGCCGTTCTCGATGACCTCCTCCACCGTGAGGGTCCCGAAGACGCCGACCGCGATCAGGATGTAGAGGGTGGTCGTGATGCCCAGGGCCAGGTACATGGCCCGCGGCAGGTTCTTGTCGGCGTCGGGCAGGTCGCCACCGGTGAACGTGATGACGGCGAAGCCCAGGTACGCGAAGAACGTCAGCGCCACGCTGGAGACGATCGCGCTCCGCTCCGGGTAGGTCGACGGCGCGAGCAGCTCCGGGTCGATCTGGGACAGCGTGACGACGATGAAGACCGCGAAGACGGCCAGGAGCACGACCACGATGACGCTCTGCACGCGGTCGATGAACTTCGCGCCCGCGATGTTCACGGCCGCCACGGCCACGACCAGCGCGGTCGTCAGGATGTTGTCCCACGCACCCGGGTCGGCGTCCTTGATGAGCAGGGCCGTGGCGTAGCTGCCGAAGGACACCGAGACCATGGCCGTGACGATGAGCGAGGCGAAGTACAGCAGCCACGACGTGATCGACGTGGTGTGGCCGCGGCCGTAACCCTGGATCAGGAAGGTGATCAGGCCGCCCGAGGAGGGGTACGTCGCACCGAGCTTGGCCACGGCATACCCCTGCAGGAGCGCGACGATGCCGGCGACGAGGAAGGAGACCCACACGGCCGAGCCGGCCACGGCTCCTGCCTCGCCGAGCAGCGCGAAGATGCCTGCGCCCACCATCGAGCCCACGCCCAGGAACGCCGCACCGCGCACGGTCATGGCGCGGGTCCCGGCCTGCTCCGCGCCCTGCGATGGGTCTGTCACGGCTCTCCTCCGGTAGGTCCTGTCTCCCGCGCAGCTCAGCGCCTCGGCACTGGTCCCGGTCTCAGCAGCTGGCCGAGGCGACGGCCTTGAGGTCGGCGAAGGACACCTGCAGGGCCCTCGCGGCGTCCACCACCGCCGAGAGGCTTGCCGCCGACGGGCTGGCCGCGGCCGCCTGAAGGCTCGCCTTCACCGTCGCCGCGCTCGACTCCACGGCGGCGATCTCCGTCGCCCACTGCTCCCCCGCGTCCTCGCGCACCTTCTGGAGGTTGTCCTGGACGGTCGTCAGCTCGCTCTGGAACGCCGTGGGGTCCTTGACGTCCGCGGCCCGCAGCTTCTCCACCGACGCCGCCAGGGTGTCCAGGCTCTGGCACAGGGCAGGGGGCTCGCCACCACAGGCGAGGAGACCCGTCGTGACGAGGATGAAGGACACCACCAACGCCGCCGCTCGCTGCCTTCTCGGTGCAGTCCTGTGGTTCATACCCCTCAGGCTCGGCTCGAGCGCGACCGTGAGCATCATCCCCGCGGGGTGATGCCCGTCCGGGGCCACGGGGGGACGGTGAGATGTCCGGCCGATGGGCCAACCGCGGGTCGTGGCCCGGGGACCGTCCATGAGGAGCGCCTGCCATGACCGACGCGAACGAGGTTGAACGCCTGCGAGCCCGAGTGGCTGAGCTGGAGGCCGAGTTGGAGGAGACCCAGGACCCGCGACCACCGGGCGGCGAGACCGCCCGTCGTTCCCCGTGGTGGGCGGTGGCCTCCGCCATCCTCCTCACGCTGGCCTGCCTGCTCGCCCCGCTCTCGGTGGCGGCGGTCTGGGCGAGCACCCAGATCTCCGACACCGACCGCTACGTCCAGACGGTGGCGCCGCTGGCCCAGGACCCGGCCGTGCAGCAGGCGATCGCCGACGAGGTGACCCAGGCCGTCCTCGAGGCCATCGACGTCGAGACGCTGAGCACCGAGCTGCTCACGGCGCTCGCGCAGCAGGAGAACATGCCTCCACGGCTGGGCACGCTCCTGCCCGGCCTGGCGGCGCCGATCAGCAACGGCGTCGAGAGCTTCACCCGCGACCAGGTCGGCCGGTTCGTGGCCAGCCCCCAGTTCGCCGCGCTGTGGGAGCAGGTGAACCGGGTGGCCCACGAGCAGATCGTCAGGCTCCTCGAGGGCACCGGGGCCGGCGCGGTCAGCGCGCAGGGTGACCAGATCACCCTGAACCTCGGCCCGGTCATCACGGCAGTGAAGGAGCGTCTGGTCGCCCGCGGGTTCTCCGTGGCCTCCCGGATCCCCGCCATCGAGCGATCCTTCGTCCTGGTGCAGTCCGGCTCGATCTCCGACGCCCAGGCCTACTACCGGCTGCTGAACACCCTCGGCACCTGGCTTCCCGTCGTGGCCGTCGCCCTCTTGGTGGGGGGCGTCTTCCTCGCACGCGACCGCCGACGCGCCCTGCTGCGCGGTTCCCTGGGCTTCGTCGCCGGCATGATCGTCCTCGGCCTGGGCCTGGCCATCGGGCGCACGTTCTACCTCGCGGCGGTTCCCCCCGACCTGCTCTCGCGCGAGGCCGCCGGGACGATCTTCGACACGCTCGTGCGCTTCCTGCGGACCGGGCTGCGCGCGGTCGCTGTGCTCGGCCTCGTGCTCGCCCTGGCCGCGTTCGTCACGGGCCCCTCCTCGACGGCCGTGCGCACCCGCGAGTTCCTCGAGCACGGCATCGGGTCCATGCGTGGCGGCGCCGAGGCTGCCGGGCTGAACACCGGACCCGTGGGGTCGTGGGTCTACGCGCGCAAGCGGGCCCTGCGCATCGCGGTCCTGATCGCCGCGGGCGTCGTGCTGGTCTTCTGGACACGGCCCACGGCGGTCGTGGTGCTGGTGGTCGCCCTGCTCTGCCTGCTGGCGCTGGGCCTCATCGAGTTCCTCGGCCGTCCTCCCGTCCCCGGGGCACCCGGAACGTCGCCCGAGGGGGCCGCTGCCGACGTCGAGGACCACACCTCCACCGGACAGGCACCCGGGCCACCGTCAGGGATCCTCCGCGGCGGGTGATCCCCCGTCGCGGAGGACGGACTACAAAGGTCGTGTCAGCACCCACCGCGCCCTGCGCGCACAACACACGGAGGCCGTCATGGCAACCAGCACCCCCACCGGCCGGAGCTCCGGTTCGCGAGACGCGAGCGCGGGGGCGGTCGGTGTCACCGTCTTTGCCGGAATCCTCATGATCATGGCCGGGGCGTTCCACGCGTTCCAGGGCTTCGTCGCCCTCATCAACGACCAGTTCTTCGTCGTCGGCAAGGAGTACGTCTTCGAGTTCGACCTCACGTCGTGGGGCTGGATCCACCTGCTCCTGGGCATCGGCGTCGCCCTGGCGGGGTTCTTCCTGTTCCAGGGCGCGATCTGGGCGCGGACCGTCGCCGTCGTCCTGGCCTGCGTCAGCATCCTGGCCAACTTCCTGTGGATGCCGTACTACCCGGTCTGGAGCCTCACGGTGATCGCCTTCGACGTCTTCGTCATCTGGGCCGTGACCGTGCACGGACGGGATGTCGTGAAGGTCTGAGGACACGCCGCTCCGGCGGTCGCCGCGTCACCCGCGAACGTCGGTCCCCTTCTCGGCGAACGCCTTGAAGTCCTCCATGAACACCTTGGACTGCTTGGGGAACGAACGGCCGAGGAGCGCTGCGACGACCTTCATGAACCCGGTGAACTCGAAGACGTTGCGCGAGACCCACCGGGTGCGGCCGGGCGCCGGCTCGGTGAAGTAGTTCTCGACCACGTTGTGCACGCCCTTGGCGTCGTACGTCCCGTGGAAGGCGTCCGGCAGGTCGCGCCGGGTGATCGTCTCGACCATCTCGATCCGGCGCCTGCCGTTGACGTACACCAGCCTCGAGCGTGCTCCCGCCTCGCCCGGCGTGCCGTCCAGGTGCTCGAACGACTGCAGCCCACGCTGCCACCGGACCAGGTTCGCCGGGTCGTCGAACAGCCGGACGACGTCCTCACGGGGCAGCGCGATCTCGATCTCCTGGGTGTACTCCATGGCCGCACCCTAGTGCGGCGTGATGGTGGCGCGGAGGGCGGCGGCGTCGCGCGCCTGCTCGGCGCTCACCCGGCTGAGGGCGAAGCCCGAGTGGCAGACGACCCAGTCGCCGGCCGACACCGGCACGTCCAGCACCAGCAGCGACACGGTCGAGGTGCGCTGGTCCGAACGGACCAGCGCGGCCCCGCCGGGACGCAGCTCGATCACCTCCGCGAGCTCACCGAGGCACATCCGCACACCCTCCCCCGCTGGCGGACACCTCGGAGGCCAGCTCCACCAGACCCACCACCCTGCGCACCGCCTCGGGCACCGACGCCGCGACCGGCGCCGACAGGGGGGCGCCGTGCTCGAGGCCTGCCGCCTCGACACCGACGACCCACAGCCGGGCGGGGAGTCGTCGCAGCGCGCGGGACAGCTCCACGGCCGACGCCAGGCCGAACGCGTGCGTCCCGCCCCGACCGGTCTGCGACCACGCGGACCGCGGCAGCGCAGCGGTGTCGGCCCCCACCTCCAGCACCGTGACCGACCCCGGCAGCGCTCCCGAGCGCACGGCGTCGACGACCACCACCGCGGAGGCGCCTGACCAGGCCTCGATCACACAGGTCGGGTCCTCGTGCTCGATGACGGCGACGCCGGGAAGGCCCAGCGCGGCAACCACTCCGGCGACCTCGCGGCCGACCGCGTCGTCGCCCCGGTCGGGGCTGCCCAGACCGAGCACCAGGACGCCACCCGGCCCCGTCCCGTCGCTCATCCCCGGTCCACGGTCAGGTCCAGGAAGTGCGTGGCGCACGAGATGCAGGGGTCGTAGTTGCGGATGGCCTGCTCGCAGCGGTGCTGCAGCGCATGGTCGTCGAGCTCGGACCAGGACTGCACCATCGTGCGCAGGTCGGCCTCGATGCTCGGCTGGTTCTGGGAGGTGGGAGGCACGATCTGCGCGTCCCGGATGAGGCCTGTGCCGTCCAGGACGTAGCGGTGGAACAGCACCCCTCGGGGCGCCTCACTCGCGCCGAAGCCCTCCCCCGCGCGCGGGGGCACGGCGACGCTGGGCGCGGCCCCGTCGGTCCAGCCGTCGATGATGCGCAGCGCTTCGGAGTACGCCTCCACGAGCTCCACGGCACGAACGACGATGGAGCGGAACGGGTTGCGGCACGTGGGACCGAGGCCCGCGGATCGCGCCGCATCGGTGGCGACGGGCGAGAGCTGGTCGGAGTTGAGGGAGTACCTCGCCAGCGGGCCCACGACGTAGGGGTTCGGCGAGCCGTCGAGGCGGGCGTGCAACGCGTTGGAGTGCTCGACGTGCAGCTCCTCGATGTGCCGGGGGAAGTCGCGCACCGCGAAGGCGCCGCCCGAGGAGGTCACCACGCTGCCGGACTCGATCGGGTAGCCGGTCCCGGTGCGCAGCGCGAGGTACTCGTAGGGCTGCTCGTAGTCCGGGACGTCGAAGCCGGCGACGAGCGCGACGGTCTGCACGGCCTCGTCACGGGCACGCTCGAGCCGCGGGCGCAGCGCACGCAGCTCGAGCCGGGTCGGCATCCGGTAGAAGCCGCCGACCCTGACGTTGACCGGGTGCACCGAGCGCCCGCCCACCGTATCCATCAGGTCGTTGCCGGCCTTCTTCATCCTCAGGCCCCGCTCGACCACGTCGGGGTGGTCGGCCGCCATCTCGACGGCGCCGTCGTAGCCCAGGAAGTCAGGGGCGTGCAGCAGGACGACGTGCAGTGCGTGGCTCTCGATCCACTCGCCGCAGTAGAGCAGCCGGCGCATCAGCAGGATCTCCTCGGGCACGTCGACCCCGCACGCGTCCTCGATCGCCCAGCACGCGCTCATCTGGTACGCCACCGGGCAGATGCCGCAGATCCGGGCGGTGATGTCCGGCGGCTCCGTGTGGGCCCGGCCGCGAAGGAACGCCTCGTAGAAGCGGGGCGGCTCGTAGATCCGCAGCTGCACGTCCGTGACCTGGCCGTCGCGGTACTCGATGTGCATCGCACCCTCGCCCTCGACCCGGGCCAGGGTGCCGACGTGCATCACCCGGCCGCCGTCGGTGAGCTTGTGGCTCATGGCGCCACCTCCCCCGTCTGAGCTGCCGACTCGTCGCTCCCCTGTCGTCCGCCGAGGTCCACCTCGCCGTCGTACGGCCCGGGCTCGTGCCGCTCGCTCTCCGCCCGGAACGCCTCGCTGGCGGCGTTGAAGGTGCGGAAGATGCGCACCACCTCGGGCTCGCCCATGCCGAGCCCGCTGAGCCGCTTCGCGATCGAGGCGGTGTTGGGCGTGTCCTGCGGGCCGAAGCAGCCGTAGCACCCGCGGCTGAAGCTGGGGCAGAGGGCGCCGCAGCCGGCCTGGGTGACGGGGCCGAGGCACGGCGTGCCATCGGCCACCATGACGCACACGTTGCCGCGGCGCTTGCACTCCACGCAGACGCTGTGCGACGGGATGCGGGGCCGGCGTCCCTGGATGGAGGCCGCGAGCACCTCGAGCAGCTGGTGCTTGTTGATCGGGCAGCCTCGCAGCTCGAAGTCGACCGTGACGTGCGCCGAGATGGGAGTCGAGCGGGAGAGCGTCTTGAGGTACTCGGGGTGGGCGTAGACGATCGAGCGGAACTCGGCGACGTCGCCGAAGTTCCTCAGGGCCTGGATGCCCCCGGCGGTCGCGCAGGCCCCGATCGTGACCAGGCGCCGCGACACCTCGCGGACGTGCTGGATCCGCTCGAGCTCCTCCGGGGTCGTGATCGACCCCTCGACCAGCGAGACGTCGTAGGGCCCCTCGACGACGGCACGCGTGGCCTCGGGGAAGTAGGCGATCTCGACCTCCCCGGCCAGCGGGATCAGCTCGTCCTCGCAGTTGAGCAGCGTGAGCTGGCAGCCGTCGCACGAGGCGAACTTCCACACCGCCAGCTTGGGCCTCCCGCGGTGGGCGGCCCGGTGCTCGTGGCCGTGGTCGTGGGTCAGGGTCATCGCTACAGCTCCGCTCGTGACATGAGGGGCTCGAGCCGGTCGTAGGTGAGGACCGGGCCGTCGACGCACAGGAGGAACTCGCGCAGCTGGCAGTGGCCGCAGAGCCCGACGCCGCACTTCATGTTGCGTTCCATGGACAGGCGCAGCCGGTCCTTCGGTATGCCGCGATCGGCCAGTGCCAGCGCGGCATACCGCATCATCACCTCGGGACCGCAGACCAGGGCGAGGGTGGACTCGGGCGCGAAGCGCGCCCGCGCGACGAGCTGCGTGACGAGCCCGACGCGCCCACGCCAGGCGTGCTGGCCGTTGTCGACGGTGACCTGGACGTCGATGCCGTGCTCCCGGGACCAGACGAGCAGGTCGTCCTCGAAGAGGATGTCCTCCGGCGTTCGCGCGCCGTAGAGGAGGGACACCTGCCCGAACTCCGCGCGTGCGGCGCACACCTCCAGGATCGCCGGCCGCAGCGGGGCGAGCCCGATCCCGCCCGCCACGAACACGACGTCGCCACCCCTGCCGGCAGAGACCTCCCAGCCGGTGCCGAACGGTCCTCGGATGCCGACGACGGTGCCCGGTACCGCGTGCACCAGGGCGCGCGTGACGGCCCCGACGTCGCGGATGGTGTGGACCAGCCGGTCCGGGCGGGCCGGGTCGCCGCTGATCGAGATGGGCACCTCACCGGCGCCGAACGCGTGCATCATCGTGAACTGGCCGGCCGCGAAGGCCAGCGGCCCACCGTCGACCGGCTCGAGCTCGAGGGTGTGCGTGTCGCGGGTGTCCTGCCGCGCGGTCCGCACCACGAAGGGGCGTGGGAGGAAGGGATCGGGAACCGGCGCACCCCCGCGCGCCCGGTCGGTGAGCGCGGTCATGCCCGCACCCCGTAGAGGTCGAGGAGACGGACCCGCGCCGACTGCAGCCGGTCGGACATGACGCGCACCACCCGCTGCAGCAGGGCGTAGCCGACGGCCGGGTCCGTCTCGCACCTCCCGCGCAGGCATGCGCCGTCGAAGGCGATGGCACTCGTCTCCTCGGTGGCCCGGGCGTCGAACAGCCAGCGGTGGGGCGGCACGAGCCAGGACCACCCGACCACGTCGTCGGCGTGGGCGGCGTCGACCACGACGGGCGGACCCGCCGGCGGGCGGACCTCGAGGCTGACCCTCCCCCGCCGGAGCACGTAGAAGGTGTCGGCTGGCTCACCCTCGCGGAACAGCAGCTCCCCCGCCCGGAAATGGGTGTTGACCGCGCATCCGGCGACCAGGGCGATGACGTCCTCGCCCAGCCCGGCGAAGAACGGGTGCTGCGGGAGGTACTGCTCGATGGTCTGCACGCGGACGGCTCCTCTCACCCGGCCGGCGGTGGCGGGGCAGGCTCGCCAGGGGTGGCGTTTCCGGTGACGGGACCGCCGTCGTCCGGCAGGTGCGAGCCTGGCGCGCCGCGCAGGGCGGCGGCCTCGGCCGTGATGTCGATGGCCGCCGGGCACCACGTGACACAGCGACCGCAGCCCACGCAGCCCGACGAGCCGAACTGGTCGTGCCAGGAGGCGAGCTTGTGCGTCATCCACTGCCGGTAACGGGACCGGGTGGACTCCCGGACCACGCCGCCGTGGATGTAGGAGAAGTCGGTGTTGAAGCAGGAGTCCCAGACCCGGTGGCGGTCGTCGGCGCTGCCGGTGAGGTCGGTGACGTCCTCGACGGAGGTGCAGAAGCAGGTGGGGCAGACCATGGTGCAGTTCGTGCACGACAGGCAGCGCGAGGCCACGTCGTCCCACTGGGGGCTGTCGACGCTGGAGTAGAGGAGCTCCTTGATCCCGTCGGTGTCGAGCCGGCGACCCATCCGCCGGCTGGCCTCCTCGGTCACCCGGGCCGCCGCGTCGAGGTCTGCCGCGGCTGCCGCCACGGCCCCGAGCTCGCCGAGCACCTCCGCGCCGCGCTCGGTGCCGACCTCGACGACGAAGCGGTGGTCGCCGCCGTCGACGAGCTCGGTCAGGGAGAGGTCGAAGGGGGCGCCCCGGCCGCTCTCGGGCCTGGGGCCGGTGCCCATCGAGACGCAGAAGCACGTGCCGCTCGGGTCCGAGCAGGCGACGGCCACGACGAACGCCTCCGCCCTGCGCTCCGCGTAGTGGGTGTCGACGAAGCCACGCCCCGCCAGCACCGTGTCGTGGATGCCGACCGCGCTGAGGTCGCAGGAGCGGACGCCGAGCAGCGCGTACGGCGGGCCGCCCTCCGCCGACAGGGAGCCGCCGTCCGCCGACGGCCGGCCGTCGTCGTCACCGGGCCGCACGGCATACCCCGCGCCCTCGTCCGTGCGGCGCGCGCGCCACAACAGCTCGTCGGCGGGGAAGAACACGGGTTTCGCCGACTGCGCGCCGGCGGCGAACCCGAAGAGGCGGTCGTCGCCGCGGCGGCGCAGCCGGTAGTGGGCGGCATCCTGCTCGTCGCCCCAGCCCCGGGGCAGCTCGTCGACGCTGCGGATGGGGGCGTTCGCGATGGCGCCCGAGCGGACCGTCGGGCCGACCACGGTGTAGCCGCGCGAGAGCAGCGCGTCGATGAGCGCCTGGAGTCCACTCAGGTCGATCAGTCTCGTGTCCAGCATTGACGCCTCCCGGGTGCGCGGCCCGACAGCGATGACCCCCTCAATCTAGGGACCTCGTGCCGCCGGTGTGGCCACTTTCGGGAGGCTCGAGCCCCTCGGTGGTCCTGCGTGCGGCGCGCCGTCGCGCTACGGTTCGCTGGCCGGCGCAACCGACCTGACGGAGGGTGACCGCGATGGGGCCCGAGCACGAGGTGGGGCTGCGCGAGGAGGCCGGCCTTTCCGCCCCCACGAGGCGTCGCCCACCGCTGTCTCCCGGGAACCGCACGCGGCTCGTGCTCGCCAGTGCGCTCATGCTGTTCGTCGAGCTGGCCCTGATCCGGTGGACCTCGTCGAACAACCTCTACCTGGTGCACCTGACGAACTTCGTGCTGCTGGCCAGCTTCCTCGGCATCGGCCTGGGCTTCCTCAGCGCCCGGTCGCGCCGCGACCTCTTCCCGCTCGCCGCTCCCCTGCTCGCCCTCCTCGTCGGCTTCGTGCTGGCGTTCCCGGTCCGCACCGGCACCACGAACGCGGGCGGCTGGGAGCTCAGGGGTCTGCTCGGCATGCCCCCGCTCCCCCGACCGGTCAGCCTCGCGGTCGTCTTCCTGCTCACGGTTGCGGTGCTGATGGCGCTCGCCCAGGAGGTGGCTCGGGTCTTCGCCACCTTCGCGCCACTGGAGGCCTACCGGCTGGACGTGCTCGGCAGCCTGAGCGGGATCGCAGCGTTCGCCGGCCTGTCCTTCCTCCGACTTCCGCCCCTCGGCTGGGCCGTCGCGGCCGGCGCGGCCTTCGCGGTGCTGCTCGGCCGCCGCGCCCGGGGCTGGCCGGCCGTGGGAGTCGCCGCGTTCGTCCTGCTGCTCGGCGTGGAGTCCGTCGTCGGGCCGTTCCAGTGGTCGCCGTACTACAAGATCCGCACCCAGGACGCCCCCGGCGGCAACGTGCGCATCGATGTCAACAACACGCCGCTGCAGACGAGCGCGACCGTCGCCCAGATCCGCAGGGACTCCCCCTTCTACCTCTACCCGTACACCTACGCCGGCTCGCGCGAGGACGTGCTGGTCATCGGCGCCGGCACGGGCAACGACGTGGCCGTGGCCCTCGCCCAGGGCGCCCAGCGGGTCGACGCCGTCGAGATCGACCCGGCGCTGGTGCAGATCGGCCGCGAGCGCCACCCGGAGCGGCCTTACTCCGACCCCCGCGTCACGGTCCACGTCGACGACGGGCGGGCCTTCATGGAGCGCACCTCCCGCCGCTACGACCTCATCCTGCTGGCGCTGCCGGACTCGGCGACCATCGTCACCGGCCAGTCGGCCCTGCGGCTGGAGAACTACCTGTTCACCACCCAGGCACTCGAGCGGGCCCGCTCCCTCCTCAAGCCGGAGGGGACGTTCGCGATGTACAACTACTACGAGCCGTGGCTGCTCGACCGCTACGCGAACACCGTGCAGACGGTCTACGACACCGCACCGTGCGTCCAGCTCGGGCCAACCCATGGCCAGCGCCGGCAGGCGGTGCTGACGCTGCGGGAGGACGGCAGCGCCGGTGGCTGCACCACCCGGTGGGCGGCGGAGGGCACCGCGCTGGAGCCCTCCGTGGACGACCGGCCGTTCCCCTACCTCGGCACCCGCACCATCCCGTCCTTCTACCTCTGGATGCTGGCGCTGGTGCTGCTGGTCTCGGTCGTCCTGGTGCGCACGGTGGCCGGGCCGCTGCGTGGGATGCGGCCCTACGCCGACCTGTTCTTCATGGGCGCGGCCTTCCTGCTGCTCGAGACCAAGAACGTCGTGCAGTTCGCGCTGCTCTTCGGGACGACCTGGGCCGTGAACGCCGCAGTCTTCGCGGGGGTGCTCCTCAGCGTCCTCGCGGCGATCGAGGCCGCCCGCCGGGTGACGATCCGGCGCCCCCTGCTGCTGTATGCCGCGCTGCTCGCCGCCCTTGCGGCTGCCTGGGTCATCCCACAGGACGCCCTCCTGGACCTCCCACCGGGGCCGCGGTTCGCGGCCGGTGTGACGGTGGCGTTCCTGCCCATCTTCCTGGCCAACCTGCTCTTCGCCGTGAGGTTCAAGGGCGTCGGTTCGTCGACCGTGGCGTTCGGGGCGAACCTTCTGGGCGCCATGGTCGGGGGCGCGTTGGAGTACCTCGCCCTCGTGCTGGGGTTCAACACCCTGCTGCTGGTCGTGGCCGTGCTCTACGGTCTGGCGCTGCTCACCGGCAGGAGGCACCTCGCGGCCACGGCGTGACCCGCGGGTGGGCGCGGTGCCCCGGCGTCACGACAGGGCGACGAGCGCACCGACCGCGAAGCCGGCTGTCACCAGCCACAGCACGGTGGGCAGCACAGACCAGAACCGCACAGCACCCTCCTCAGGTCGTGAACACTCCGTCGTCGCGCACCTCCACGTCGACCGGCGGGAGCGGCCTCCTCGCCGGCCCGGACACCACCTCCCCCGTCGCGGCGTCGAACTGGCTTGCGTGACAAGGGCAGACGATGACCCCGTCCACGACATCGGTGACGGGACAGCCCTGGTGCGTGCACACGGCGGAGAAGGCCCGGACCGTGCCGTCCTGGGCACGCACCAGCACGACCTTCTCGTCGGTGAGGACCACGCCACCGCCGGCCGGCAGCTCGTCCAGCTGCGTGAGCAGGCGGCCCGGCGCGGCGTCGGCGCCGTAGTCGTTCGCGGCAGCCGTCGTGCTGGCGTCCGCGGCGTGGCTGCCACGAGCGACGACGAACCCGGCGACGCCCGCTCCGCCGGCGACGGCAGCGCCCCACAGGGCGGAGCGCCGGGACAGGGGCTCGGGTGACACGGGCGCCTCCTACGAACGGGCTCAGAGGAGCGGGAGACCGGAGCGGGTGAAGAACCACAGGGCCGAGGTGGCCCAGACCAGCGCCAGGGAGGCGAGGACGGTCCCGCCGAGAACCGGCAGGCCCCACCCGGGCAGGCCGGGCAGGCGCAGGCCCAGCATCTTCGCGGCATACGCGCCGTAGAACACGCAGCCGACGGCGCTGTGCGTCAGCACCCGGGGGCTGCCTGCCCCGAGCCCGAGCGCCCACAGGCAGTGCAGTCCGGCAGGCACGGTCAGGACGAAGGCGACCGCACCGCTGTAGCGGTGCACCGGCCCCACCCAGCCCGGCGGCGCACCCGCGCCCGGAAGCCGGCCCCACATCCACAGGGCCGTGGCGAGCTGCACGACCACCAGCACGACGGCGCCGGTCGCCAGCCAGGTCTTCATCTGGAGCATCCCCGAGAAGCCCAGGGTGAACAGCGGCCGCCCGGCAGGCGCGTGCACGCCGGCGTACACCCCGAGGACGACCGCCGTCGCGGCACCGGTGAGCAGCGCGGCGGCCAGCGCAGCGCGGGCCGTCTGCGCGGACGGGCCCGCCGCGGACGCCATGGCACCACGATGCCACCGCGCCGTCGCGGGTCACTCCACCAAACGTCGGGTGCTCGGCACACCCTGCGTGGTGAAGTGGTGGCTGCCGCCCGCGACCTCGACGTCCTCGGCGCCCGGGAGCCGCACGACGGCGTCCACCCCGTCAGGGACCTCGACGCGCAGGCTGAGCAACCCCTCACCGGACACGCTCCAGTCGGTGGCGATGGTCCCGTGCGGGGTCTCCAGCGAGGCCCTCGCCCACGAGAGCCCGCCGCCGGGCCGGGGAGCGATGAGCGCGCGGGAGTACCCGGGCGCGAGCGGGGCGATCCCACCGATGGTCTGGTGCATCCAGTCGGCGACGGCCCCGAGGGCGTAGTGGTTGAAGCTGGTCATCTCGCCGGGGTTGATCGTCCCGTCCGGGAGCATGGAGTCCCAGCGCTCCCAGACGGTGGTGGCGCCCATGGTGACGGGGTACAGCCACGACGGGCACTCCCGCTCGAGCAGCAGGCGGTAGGCGTCGTCGAGGTGCCCGGTCGCGGAGAGCGCACCCGTGATGAAAGGCGTGCCGGCGAAACCGGTCGAGACCCGGAAGCCGTTCTCCCGCACCAGTTCCGCGAGCCGGTCGCCGGCTCCCTGCCGGTCTGCCTCGTCGAGGAGGCCGAACTCGACGGCCAGCGCGTAGACGGTCGCGCAGTCGCTCTGCACGCGACCACCTTCGGCCACGTAGTGCTTCTGGAACGCCCCGCGGACCCGGTCCGCGAGAGCCGAGAAGTAGCCCACGTCCTCGGTGTTCCCGAGGACCTCAGCGGCCCCGGCCACCTGGCGCAGCGTGCGGTGGTAGCAGGCTGTCGCGACCACGCCGTTGTCGGCCTTCGCCTTGATCGGGTCGTCCGGCGGCGCCTGGGGGTCCAGCCAGTCGCCGAACTGGAAGCCGGTGTCCCACAGCCCCGTGTCGGACAGCAGGCCCTCGACGCGGCGGGTGTGGGCCGTCATGGCCGGGTAGTGCCGCTCGAGTGCCTCCCGGTCGCCGTACGCCTGCCAGAGTGCCCAGGGCACCCACACCGCGGCGTCGCTCCAGATCGCGGTGCTCTCGGGCTCCGGGAAGTCCGATGGGTGGTCGTCGTACTTGAGGACGTCGGGGACGACGAAGGGCACCATGCCGTCCGCGTGGCGCTGCTCGAGGTCGACGTCGGCCAGCCAGTCCGACAGGAAGCCGGAGACGTCGTAGAGGTATGCCGCGGTGGGCGCGAAGGCGGCGATGTCGCCGGTCCAGCCGAGCCGCTCGTCGCGCTGGGGGCAGTCGGTGGGGACGTCGAGGAAGTTGCCCTTCAGGCCCCAGACCACGTTGCGGTGCAGCTGGTTCAGCATCTCGTCGGAGCACTCGAAGCCACCGGTCCGGTGCAGGTCGGAGTGGACGACGACGGCTTCGAGGTCGTCCGCCGCCAGCTCGCCGGGCCAGCCGGTGACCTCTGCGTAGCGGAACCCGTGGAAGGTCTTGGTCGGCTCGAAGGTGTCCACTTCCCCGCTGAGGACGAACCGGTCCGTGGCCTTCGCGGTGCGCAGCGGGCGGGTGCCCAGCTCGTCGTGCTCCAGCACCTCGGCGTGCCGGATGGTGATCTCCGTGCCGGCCTCACCCCGCACCGTGAAGCGAAGCCAGCCGACGAGGTTCTGGCCGAAGTCCACCAGGGTCGCGCCGCTCGGCGAGGTCCACACCCTGACCGGCCGCAACGTCTCCTGCCGGCGCACGGGCGGGCCGAGGTAGGGCACCAGGCGGCGGGCGTCGTGGTCCACCGGGTGCACGCCCACCCAGCCCGGCAGGTCCGCTCCCGCCTGCGTCCACCCGTCCGAGGCCCGGCGCGCATCGACGGTCTGGCCGTCGTAGAGGTCGTTGGCGAGGGTCGACGAGGGCCCCGCCTGCCACGTACCGTCGGTGCCGACCACCTGGCGGTGCCCGTCCTCGAACTCGACGTGCAGCTCGGCGAGGGCGGCGAGCTCCGAGCCGTAGAACGCGCCCTTCCCGCTCCAGCCCAGACGGCCGCGGAACCAGCCGTTGCCGAGCGCCAGGCCGAGGACCGATGTCTCGGCGAGGAGGTCGGCGACGTCGTAGGTGCGGTAGCGCAGCCGCCACTCGTAGCTGCTCCAACCCGGCGTCAGGACCTCGTCGGAGACGAGCGCTCCGTTCACGGTGGGCTCGACGATGCCGTGGGCCGTCACGTGCAGGGTGGCGGAGGTCACCGCACCATGCCCGGTGTCGAGCTCGAACTCCTTGCGCAGCAACGGCGCTCCGTCGAAGTCCTGGTCGGGGGCGATGAGGTCCGCGGACCACGTGTGGGTCATGGCTGCCTTTCAGTGCTGGGGTGGATGAGGTGCGGGAGTGGCGCGGGAGTGGCCCGCGCCCGCCCGGGATGCAGTGGCGCGCGTCAGCCCTTCACCGCGCCGGAGGTCATGCCCGCGACGATCTTGCGGTTGAAGAAGATGAAGAGGACCAGCGGCGGCACGGTGATGAGCACGATGTTCATGAAGAGGAGGTTGTAGTCGGTGCTGAACTGGCTCATGAAGTTGTAGAGGGTGAGCTGGACGGTGGCGTTCTCGTCTCCGGGCAGGAAGTACAGCGGGTTGACGAAGTCGTTGAAGATGAAGACGGAGTTGGTCAGGATCACCGTGATCGTCACCGGGCGCAGCAGCGGGAAGATGACCTTGAAGAACACCTTCAGCCCCGAGCACCCGTCGATCATGGCGGCCTCGTCGAGCTCGCGCGGGATGGCCGCGATGAACGCCCGGAAGAGCAGCACGGTGAAAGACATCTGGAACGCGACCTCGACGAGGATCAACCCGGGCAGCGTCTTGAACAAGTGCAGCTCCTGGAGGACCCAGATCGTCGGCACCACCGCGGGAGGGATGATCAGGCCGGAGAGCACCAGCAGGTTCACGGCGTTCGCGACCCGGCCGGGCCGGCGCTGCAGGACGAACGCGACCATGGCGCAGAGGACGACGAGGATCGCCACCGAGGCCACGGTGAGGATGATGCTGTTCTTGAACGCCGTGACGAGCATGTGGTCCCGGGCCTCGAACACCTCCTTGATGTTGTCGACGATCGGCCACGTCGTCGGGAGGGAGAACTTCAGGTCCGATGCCTCCGTGGAGTCCTTGGACGCCGTGAGGAACATGAAGATGAACGGGACGATGAAGACGGCGAAGGCCACGAGGACGGCCACGACCTCGAGCGAGGTCCTGCGGAGGGTGCTGGTTCTCATGCCTCCACCTCCCGGGAGTTGAAGTAGCGGAACAGGGGAAACACGATCAGGCTCACGAGGATGAAGAGGACGACGTTGCCCGCGGTGGCCAGGCCGAAGAAGCCCGCCTGGTACTGCTTGTAGATGATCGAGGCGATGACGTCGCTGCTGAAGCCCGGGCCACCCCCGGTCATGGTCCAGATGAGGTCGAAGGACCGGAGGCCGCCGATCAGCGAGAGCAGGATGACGGTGAAGGTGGCCGGGCGCGACAGCGGCAGCGTGACGTTCCAGAACTTCGTCCACATCCCGCCGCCGTCCACGTCGACCGCCTCGTAGTAGTCCTTGGAGATGGACAGGATGCCGGCCATGTAGATGACCGTCGCCAGTCCCACGCCCTTCCAGACGTCGACCAGGGCGACCGACAGCAGGGCCGTCCTCGGGTCGCCGAGCCAGTCCGGCGAGGTGATCCCCACGGACCCCAACATGGTGGCCACCAGGCCGAAGTCGGGCTGGAGCAGGACGCTGAAGGTGATGCCCACGGCGACCGTGCTGACGAGCACTGGGAAGAAGACGACCGAGCGGAGGAACCCTCGGGAGCGGATCGGCGCGGTGAGCAGGATCGCGAGCAGCATCCCGAGCACGACCTTGAGGCCGCTCGTGACCACCGCGTAGATGAGGGTGTTCCGGAGCCCGATCCGCAGGGACTGCTCGGCGAAGAACTGCCGGAAGTTGTCCAGACCGATGAACTCCGACTCGAACAGGGTCCAGCGGGTGAACGCGAAGTAGAAGGCGATCACCGTCGGGACCATGAAGATGACGCCGTAGATCACGCCGGCCGGCAGGTAGAACCAGTAGGAGTAGGTGCGCTTCTGGTTGGAGCGCACGCCGCTGGTCCGCGGCTGCTTCCGGGGTGCCCGGCCAGGCCCCGCGTCAACGCGCGGGCCGACCGGACGGGCCTCCTTGGGCCGAGTCCTGACTACCATCCCGGCAGTCCCAGCTGCTTGGCCTGCTTGGCGACGTCCGCGTCGTACTGGGCCGCGCCGTCCTTGGGCGAGGTTTGGCCGGTGGCCACCGCGACGGTGATCTGCTCCAGCGAGGGGCCCTTCACCGGGGAGAGGAACTCCAGCGCCGGGGTGACGGTCTTGGCGTCGATGTACGCCTGCAGGTCCTTGGCGACAGGCGGCGCAGAGTCGGGCAGCTTGGAGCCCTTGACCATGTAGGGGCCGGTCGGGGGCGCCTCGGAGGAGTACACGTCAGAGCCGGCCACCGAGGCCACGAAGGCGACGAACTTCTTCGCGGCGTCGACGTTCTTGCTCGTCTTGGGGATGTACTGCCCGTTGCCGGGCCAGATGGTCGCGCCGTGCGTGCTGGCGTCGTCACCGGGGATCCCGAAGAAGCCGATCTTGGCGGCCTCGTCCGCGGGCAGGGTCCCGACGGGGAAGGTGAGGAGCGGGTACTGGGCAGCCTTGCCGGAGGCCAACAGCTTCATGCCCTGGTCGAAGGTGGTGGAACCGGCGCCCCTGTTGAGCCAGCCCCTCTGCTGCGCCTCAGCCGTCTTCTCGAAGCCCTTCACCGCAGCGGGGTCTGTCGCGTACTTGACCTTGTTGGCGGTGTACTCGTCGGCGAACTCGGGGTTCGCGGTGGCGACGTTGTGGAAGTCACCCAGGACGAACAGCTGGGAGGTCCAGGTGTCCTTGAAGCTGCCGATCACCGCAGTGATCCCGGCGGCCTTGATCTTGTCGCTGTTCGACTCGAACTCGGACCAGGTCTTGGGAACCTGCAGCCCGAGCTTGGAGTAGACGTCCTTGTTGTAGAGGATTCCGCCACCCATCACGGTGCCGACCGGCGCTCCGTAGACCTTGCCGTTCTGCGTCACTGTCGGGAGGAACGACGGGTCGGTGTCCTTCAGGACCGGGTCGTTGGTCAGGTCGACCAGCGTCTTCTCCGGGCTCAGCGCCTGCAGGAGCGAGCCGGAGTTGTACCAGAACACGTCCTCCATGTCGCCGGTCGACAGCTTGGTCTTGACCAGGTTGTCACCGTCAGCGCCTCCCGGCCGGGACTCCAGCTTGACGGTGATGTCGGGATTGGCCTTCTCGAACGCAGTGATCACGGCCTTCGCGGGCTTGACCGTGGTCTCCGCGTTGTCGGTCAGCAGGGTGATCTCGGTCTTTCCGTCGCCGCCCGACCCCGAGGAACCTGCGCAGGCGGCGAGCGGGACAAGTGCAGCTGCTGCGACCAGGGCGGTCGCAAACCTCGAGCCGGGGCTCTTCATGGGGTACCTCCACAGCGTTGGGGCGTGTATCGCCTTGGTCGTTCCGAATTGAATCGCTTCATTCGATCGCTTCAAGGTAGAGGCCGCCTCTGCGAGTGTCAATAGCCTCGGACCATCTCTGCCTTGACGACCACGGCACGTGCTCAACGATGCGCCAACCGAGCCGGGCTCCCGGCCTGGGGATTGACCTGCGGTCAGAAGCTGCGCTTTACTCAGGGCCACTGTTATGAAACGCTTCATGCAGATCAGTGCCGGCACCACCCACAGACGGGATCACCATGACGACCTTCGATGACATCGCGCCGAGCCTGTCGCGTCAGGCGATCGAACTGCCCTCCTGGGCCTTCGGCAACTCCGGCACCCGCTTCAAGGTCTTCACGACGCCCGGCACGCCGCGCAGCATCGAGGAGAAGCTCGCCGACGCCGCTCAGGTGCACGAGCTGACGGGTCTCGCGCCCTCAGTCGCGCTGCACATCCCCTGGGACCGCGTCGACGACTACGACAAGCTCAGCCGCTTCGCCGCGGATCTCGGGCTGCGTCTCGGCACGGTCAACTCCAACACGTTCCAGGACGACGACTACAAGTTCGGCAGCCTCACGCACGTCGACGAGCGGGTCCGGAGCAAGGCCATCGCGCACATGCACGAGTGCATCGACATCATGGACGTCACGGGGAGCCGCGACCTCAAGATCTGGCTGCCGGACGGCACGAACTACCCCGGCCAGGGCGACCTGCGCGACCGCCAGGACCGTCTCGCCGACTCGCTCCAGCAGGTCTATGCCCGCCTGGGCGAGCACCAGCGGCTCGTCCTGGAGTACAAGTTCTTCGAGCCGGCCTTCTACGCGACCGACGTTCCCGACTGGGGCACCTCCCTCGTGCACTGCCTGGCTCTCGGGGAGCGAGCGGTGGTCTGCCTCGACACGGGTCACCACGCGCCCGGGACGAACATCGAGTTCATCGTCGCCCAGCTGCTGCGCCTGGGACGGCTGGGGTCGTTCGACTTCAACTCGCGCTTCTACGCCGACGACGACCTCATCGTCGGGGCCGCCGACCCGTTCCAGCTCTTCCGCATCCTCTACGAGGTGATCCGCGGCGGCGGGTACGACGACGACAGCGACGTGGTCTTCATGCTCGACCAGTGCCACAACATCGAGGACAAGATCCCCGGCCAGGTCCGCTCGGTGCTCAACGTCCAGGAGATGACCGCACGGGCGCTCCTCGTCGACCGCCAGGCGCTGCGCGAGGCCGAGCGCGCCGGTGACGTCCTCGCGGGCAACGGCATCCTCATGGACGCCTTCTACACCGACGTCCGCGCCGACCTCGCCGACTGGCGCGCCGGGCGCGGGCTGCCCGCCGACCCCATGAAGGCGTACGCCGAGAGCGGCTACCAGGAGCGCATCGCCGCCGACCGTTTCGGTGGCACCCCGGCCGGCTGGGGCGCCTGAACGGCCCCCTGCCAGAAGAGCCCCACCACCACCCCCACCACCCCGGACACGACCGACCCCGACCGACCACGGACCCAGAGAGACACCACCATGACGAACCCCACCGTCGCCGACCTGATCGCCCGCTCCAACCGCCTCGGCGCCGACCCGAGGAACACCAACTACGCCGGCGGCAACACCTCCGCCAAGGGCACCGAAACCGACCCGGTGACCGGCGAGCAGGTCGAGCTGGTGTGGGTCAAGGGCTCCGGGGGTGACCTCGGCACCCTGAAGGAGTCCGGCCTGGCGGTCCTGCGCCTGGACCGGGTGCGCTCCCTGGTGGACGTGTACCCGGGCGTCGAGCGCGAGGACGAGATGGTTGCAGCCTTCGACTACTGCCTGCACGGCAAGGGCGGGGCGGCCCCCTCCATCGACACCGCCATGCACGCCCTGGTCGACGCCGCCCACGTGGACCACCTCCACCCCGACAGCGGCATCGCCATCGCCACGGCGAAGGACGGCGAACAGCTGACCAAGGAGATCTTCGGCGACCGGGTCGTGTGGGTGCCGTGGCGGCGCCCGGGCTTCCAGCTCGGGCTCGACCTCGCCGCCATCAAGAAGTCCAACCCCCAGGCCGTCGGCACGATCCTCGGCGGCCACGGCGTCACCGCGTGGGGCGACTCCAGTGACGAGGCGGAGGCCAACTCGCTGTGGATCATCCAGACCGCGCAGGCCTACCTCGACGAGCACGGCAGGGCCCAGCCCTTCGGCGCGGAGGCTCGCGGGTATGCCGCCCTGCCGGAGTCCGAGCGCCGCGCCAAGGCCGCCGCGCTCGCCCCTCACGTCCGCGCTGTCGCCTCCCGGGACAGGCCGATGGTCGGCCACTTCACCGACGCCGACGTGGTGCTCGAGTTCCTGGCCAGCGAGAGGCTGGCCCCGCTCGCCGAGCTCGGCACCTCCTGCCCCGACCACTTCCTGCGCACCAAGGTCAAGCCCCTCGTCGTCGACCTCCCCGCAGGGGCGACCGTCGAGGAGACGGTCGCCCGCCTCGGCGAGCTGCACGCGGCCTATCGCGAGGACTACCAGGCCTACTACGACCGCAACGCCACGCCCGGCTCCCCCGCGATCCGCGGCGCCGACCCGGCCATCGTGCTCGTGCCGGGCGTCGGCATGTTCTCCTACGGCAAGGACAAGCAGACCGCCCGCGTGGCCGGTGAGTTCTACGTCAACGCCATCAACGTCATGCGCGGTGCCGAGTCGGTGTCCACCTACTCCCCCATCGACGAGTCCGAGAAGTTCAGGATCGAGTACTGGGCTCTCGAGGAGGCCAAGCTCCAGAGGATGCCCAAGCCGCGGTCCCACGCGGGGCGCATCGCGCTGGTCACCGGGGCAGCCTCGGGCATCGGCAAGGCCATCGCCACCCGGCTCGCGGCCGAGGGTGCCTGCGTCGTCATCGCCGACCTCGACCTCGCCACGGCACAGGCAGCCGCCGACGAGATCGGCACCACCGACGTCGCCGTCGCGGTGCAGGCCGACGTCACAGACGCCGACCAGGTGCAGGCCGCCATCGACGCGGCCCTGCTCGCCTTCGGCGGGATCGACCTGCTCGTCAACAACGCCGGCCTGTCGATCTCCAAGCCGCTGCTGGAGACCACCGAGGCGGACTGGGACCTGCAGCACGACGTCATGGCCAAGGGCAGCTTCCTCATGGCCAAGGCGGCAGCCAAGGCGATGATCGACCAGAGGCTGGGCGGCGACATCGTCTACATCTCGTCGAAGAACTCGGTCTTCGCCGGTCCCAACAACATCGCCTACAGCGCCGTGAAGGCCGACCAGGCACACCAGGTGCGACTCCTTGCGGCCGAGCTCGGTGAGCACGGCATCAAGGTCAACGGCATCAACCCCGACGGCGTGGTGCGCGGCAGCGGCATCTTCGCCGGCGGCTGGGGCGCCAAGCGGGCCGCGGTGTACGGCGTCCCGGAGGACCAGCTCGGCGCCTACTACGCCCAGCGCACGCTGCTCAAGCGCGAGGTGCTGCCCGAGCACGTGGCGAACGTCGCCGCCCAGATCACCTCCGACGAGTTCAGCCACACCACTGGGCTCCACATCCCCGTCGACGCCGGCGTCGCCGCGGCCTTCCTGCGATAAGCCATGACAGCAAGGGTGTTCGGCGCCGTCGACATCGGCGCATCGGGTGGCCGCGTCATTGCGGGCGTCGTCGACGGCGACCGGACCACGCTGCACACCCTGCACCGCTTCCCGAACGGAGCGGCGCACCGAGAGGGCCACCTGCGCTGGGACCTCACCGGCTTGTATGCCGAGGTCCTGGCTGGGTTGCGCAGCCTCGCCACGGCCTACCCGCAGGTGGAGTCGATCGGGATCGACACCTGGGCCGTGGACTACGGGCTGCTCGACGCCGACGGACGCCTCCTTGCCGAGCCGGTCTCCTACCGCGACAGCCGTACCGAGGCCGTTCTGGACCAGGTGCACGCCCAGCTGGGCCCCGCGCAGCTGTATGCCATGAACGGACTGCAGTTCCTGCCCTTCACCACGGTCTACCAGCTCGCCGCGGAGCGGCTCTCGCCGCTGTGGGACAGGGCGGCCCATGTGGTCCTCCTCCCAGACCTGCTCGCCTACTGGCTCACCGGAGAGCTGGCCACGGAGGAGACGAACGCGTCCACGACGGGCCTGCTCGACATCCGCACCGGCACGTGGTCCACGGAGGTCCTCGCCCTCCTTGACCTCCCGGCCGGCGCCCTGCCGCCCCTGCAGCGTCCAGGCGAGCTGCGCGGGACGCTGCGTCCGGAGGTGTTGGCCGCGACAGGGCTCCCGGCCACCATCGTGGTGACTGCTGTGGGCTCCCACGACACGGCGTCGGCCGTGGTGGCCGTACCGGCCACCGACAGGAGCTTCGCGTACGTCTCGAGCGGGACCTGGTCGCTCGTCGGGATCGAGCTGGACAAGCCGGTGCTCACGATGGATGCCCAGCGCGCGAACTTCACCAACGAGGGCGGGGTGGATGGCCGCACCCGCTTCCTGCGCAACGTGGGCGGGCTCTGGCTGCTCCAGGAGTCGCTGCGCGAGTGGAAGGCCCAGGGCCTGCGCCTGGACCTGGACTCCCTCCTGACAGAGGCCGAGACCCTCCCCCCGGGAGGGCCCATCGTCAACGTCGACGACGACCGTTTCATCCCCCCCGGAAAGATGCCCGCACGGATCGCCGCGGCGGCGGTGCGCGACGGGCACGACGACCCGCAGACCCCCGCGGCAGTCGTGCGCTGCGTCCTCGACTCGCTGGCGACGTCGTACGCGCTCACCGTCCGCCAGGCCGTGGAGCTGGGCAGCCAGGAGGTCGACACGATCCACATCGTGGGCGGCGGCTGCCAGAACCGGCTCCTGTGCCAGCTCACCGCCGACCTGTCCGGAATCCCCGTGACTGCAGGCCCCGTGGAGGCCACGGCCCTGGGCAACGTGCTCGTGCAGGCGAGAGCCCATGGCGCGGCGCCGGAGACCCTGGAGGAGATCCGCGCAGGGCTCGCGCGCACCGAGGACCTCCGCCGCTTCCGTCCGTCATGAGCGCCGACCCGAGGCCGAGGAGCACGGCCAGGCGACGCCCGCGGTACCTTGCATCGACGAACGGAGGTCGGATGGCATCGGTGAGCATCAAGGACGTGGCGGCCAAGGCGGGTGTGTCGCTCGGCACGGTGTCGAACGTGCTGAACCGGCCCGACACCGTGCGCCCGGCCACGCGGGCGCGAGTGGAGGCGGCCATTGCCGAGCTCGGTTTCGTCCCCAACGCCTCGGCCCGTCAGCTGGCCGCCGGGCGCAGCCGCACCATCGCCTATCTCGTCCTCGATGCGGGCAACCCGTTCTTCACCGACGTCGCCCGGGGTGTCGAGGAGGTCGCCCGCGCCAGCGGGCTCTCGCTGTTCATGTGCAACAGCGACCAGGACGCAGACCGGGAGGACCAGTACCTCGAGCAGCTCGCCGAGCTGCGCGTCCGCGGAGTCCTCATCACGGCCATGGACTACACGAACCCGCGTCTCAGGAAGCTCCGGAGGCAGGGAGTCCCGGTCGTGCTGGTCGACCGCGCCCCCGTCGACGCCGAGGACTGCTGCACCGTCGGGGTGGACGACGTGGCCGGTGGCGAGCTCGCGATCAGCCACCTCGTCGAGGCCGGGCACCGCCACCTGGGCATGGTCGGCGGCCCAGCCGACATCCCCCAGGTCGCCGACCGCCACGCCGGCGCCCTGAACGCCATGTCTGCCGCGGGGCTCGACCCCCAGGGCCTGGTGTGGATCCAGACCGACGCGCTCACCATCGCCGAGGGTCGCCGGGCCGGCGAGAGGCTGCTCGGGCTCTCGAAGCGACGCCGTCCCACAGGGATCTTCTGCGCCAACGACCTGCTTGCCCTGGGCCTCCTGCAGCACCTGACCCAGCACGGAGTCCGCGTGCCGGAGGAGGTGGCCATCGTCGGCTACGACGACATCGAGTACGCCGCGGCCGCCGCCGTCCCCCTCACCTCCGTCGCCCAGCCACGGCAGCTTCTCGGACGGACGGCCGCGCGCCTGCTCGCGGAGGAGAGCGACAGCGGCGCAACCCACGAGCACCAGCACGTGGTCTTCCCCCCCGAGCTCATCGCCAGGGCGTCCACGGCGGCACCGCGGACCGTGGCCTCATGAGGATCGCCCTGTTCGTGACGTGCCTCGGCGACGTGCTCTTCCCCGAGGTCGGGAAGGCCACCGTCGCCGTGCTGGAGCGGCTCGGGCACGACGTCCTCTTCCCGCAGGCCCAGACCTGCTGCGGCCAGATGCACACCAACACCGGCTACCAGGGCGATGCCGTCGGGCTGGTGCGCCACCATGTCGACGTGTTCGAGCAGGCCCTGGCCGACGGCGCCGAGGCGGTCGTGGCCCCCTCCGGGTCCTGCGCCGGCTCGGTGCGCCACCAGCACGCGGTGGTCGCCCGCCGCGCCGGCGACGAGTCCCTCGCCGAGCGCGCGGAGGCTGTCGCGGCGAGGACCTACGAGCTGTCCGAGCTGCTCGTCGACGTCCTCGGGGTCACCGACGTGGGGGCGTCCTACCCGCACCGCGTGACCTACCACCCCACGTGCCACTCCCTGCGCATGCTGCGGGTTGGCGAGAAGCCGCTGCAGCTCCTGCGCCGAGTGCGTGGGATCGACCTGGTGGAACTGCCTGCCGCGGACTCGTGCTGCGGCTTCGGGGGAACGTTCTCGGTGAAGAACGCCGACACCTCCACAGCGATGCTGGCCGACAAGATGAGCGCGGTCCTCGCCACGCGTGCGGAGGCCGTCACTGCCGGCGACGCCTCCTGCCTGATGCACATCGGCGGCGGGCTGTCCCGCCTCCGGACCGGGGTGCGCCCGGTGCACCTCGCCGAGATCCTGGCAAGCCAGTCATGAGCACCTTCCTCGGTATGCCGTCCGGCCGCGTTCCCGGGCCGCCGGCGGACGTCTCGGTGGGCCAGCTGACCGGCGACCGACCGTTCCCGTCGGCGGCCCGCGACGCGCTGGGCGACTCCCGCCTGAGGCGCAACCTGGCCCACGCCACCTCCACCATCCGCGCCAAGCGCGCCCACGTGGTCGACGAGGTCCCCGACTGGGAGCGCCTGCGCGATGCCGGATCGGCGATCAAGGCCGACACCATGGCCCGGCTGCCCGAGCTCCTCGAGCAGCTCGAGGCCAACGTGACCGCCCGCGGCGGCGTGGTGCACTGGGCGCGCGACGCCGCCGAGGCCAACGCCATCGTGACCACCCTGGTGCGCGAGACCGGGGCCGACGAGGTGGTCAAGGTGAAGTCGATGGCCACCCAGGAGATCGGGCTCAACGAGGCGCTCGAGGCCGCCGGCATCACCGCCCTGGAGACCGACCTCGCCGAGCTGATCGTCCAGCTCGCCGACGACAAGCCGTCCCACATCCTCGTCCCGGCCATCCACCGCGGCCGCGCCGAGATCCGCGAGATCTTCACCCGGCGCATGCCCGGACTCGACCTCGACGCCCTGACCGACGAGCCGGCAGTCCTCGCCGCGGCAGCCCGCGCCCACCTGCGCGAGGCCTTCCTGCGCGCTCGCGTCGCGATCTCGGGAGCGAACTTCGGCGTCGCCGAGACCGGCACCCTCGTCGTGGTCGAGTCGGAGGGCAACGGGCGCATGTGCCTGACCCTGCCCGAGACCCTCATCACCGTCATGGGGATCGAGAAGGTCGTGCCGACCTGGCACGACCTCGAGGTCTTCCTGCAGCTGCTTCCCCGCTCCTCGACCGGCGAGCGGATGAACCCGTACACCTCCACCTGGGCCGGCGTCACCCCGGGCGACGGACCCCAGGAGTTCCACCTCGTCCTGCTCGACAACGGCCGCACCCGGGCCCTGGCCGACGACCTGGGGCGCACCGCCCTCCACTGCATCCGCTGCTCGGCCTGCCTGAACGTCTGCCCGGTCTACGAGCGGACCGGCGGCCACGCCTACGGGTCGGTCTACCCCGGCCCCATCGGCGCGGTGCTCACCCCCCTGCTCACGGGAATGACCGGTGGCGACGACCCGAACGACTCGCTGCCGTATGCCTCCTCGCTGTGCGGCGCGTGCTACGACGTGTGCCCGGTCAAGATCAACATCCCCGACCTGCTCGTCCAGCTCCGGGCCGAGCACACCGAGGCCCACGCCGAGACGCACACCCTCCCCACGGCCGAGGCCGGCGCGATGCGGGCCGCGGCCTGGGTGATGCGCGACGCCGACAGGTTCGCGCGGGCGGGCCGGGCCGCGGCGGCTGGTCGGCGCGGCGTACGGAAGGGAAGACCAGTGCTCCCGCTGCCCCCGCCGCTGAGCGGGTGGACGGCCTCGCGCGACCTGCCCACACCCCCGCCGGAGACGTTCCGCGACTGGTGGGCGCGCACCCGGCCTGACCAGGACGATCGGCCATGAGCGACGCGCGCGAGGAGGTCCTGGCCCGGGTCCGGGGCGCGCTCGGCGACGCCTCGGCCGTGACCAGCCTGCCCCGCGGCTATCGCACCCGCGGAGAGCACGCTCCGGGGTCTACTGAGGCCCTCGAGCAGCTCGCGGACCGGCTCGAGGACTACCGGGCCCGCGTGCTATGCGTCCCAGCCGGCGACGAGGTGATCGGGGACGCCATCGCAGCAGCCCTGTCCGAGCTGGGGATCCGCGAGGCGATCGCCGCCCCCGGCGTCCCGGCGGACTGGCTGCGAGGTGTGCCGCGGGCTCGCACGGACGACGGCAGCACCACGGCCCGCGAACTCGACCGAGCTTCCGCGGTGGTCACCGGTTCGGTCACGGCGGTGGCCGAGACCGGGACGATCGTCCTCGACGGGAGCCCCCTGTGCGGTCGTCGGGCCATCACGCTGGTGCCGGACGTCCACGTCTGCGTCGTGCTGGCCTCCGACGTCGTGCAGACCGTCCCCGAGGGGCTGCGTCGCGTCGACCCCACCCGCCCCCTGACCCTCGTCAGCGGCCCGTCGGCCACGAGCGACATCGAGCTCAGCCGCGTCGAGGGCGTCCACGGCCCCAGGACGCTCGTCGTCGTCCTGGCGGGCTGACCCGATCAGCCCGTCGTGGGCTGGGTGCCCTCGGGCCTGCTGCCGACCAGGCTGCGGTAGTCGGCTGCGGTCAGGGGGTTCGACGTGAGCGCGCCACCCGGCAGCGGTGCCTCGAGTGGCCGCCCGGCCTCGGTCAGCACGACTCGGGACACCCCGCCGACCGACGTCACGCTGAGCACCACCTGACCGACGGCCAACGGCAGGCGTCCGGCCGACGCCACGGAGGCACTCGCCCCGACGTCGACCTCCGCCGTGTCGCCGACGAGCCGGCGCAGGCTGACTGTCACCTCCGGGCCCAGGGCTGTGGCCAGCCCCGCCGCTCGCTCCTGCTCGGACGGTCCAGCGGAGAGCTGCGCGAGGACCGCCCGGACCGCCTCCTGCGCGCCAGGGCCCGTGGTGCTCACCTCGACCGGCTCCAGACGGTCGTCATCCTGCAGCAGGTAGACGGATGGCCCCGGCCCGGCGGCCGCCGACGGCCGCGACGTCGCGGTCTCCCCGGGGCTCAAGAGGCCATAGGGTACGGCCGCGATGGGCCGCGGCTCGGACTCCGAGGGGACGCCGCAGCCCGCCGGCACCGCGACCGAGACGGCGAGCGCGAGCCGCACCAGCGCGGGCCTCACCTGCCGTCCTCCGGTCTCGTGGCGCCGGCGAGCGGCAGCGACAGGACGAACCTCGCGCCGCCGCCCGGGCTCGCTTCGCACCAGGCGGCTCCGCCGTGGGTCCTCGCCGTCTCGGCGACAAGGCTCAGGCCGAGGCCGGTGCCCGTCCGCGACCCGCGCGAGCCCGCCCGCGCGAACCGCTCGAAGATCCGCTCCCGCTCCTCGGGCGGCACGCCCTCGCCCCCGTCGTCGACCAGCACGCGCGCGGACCCGCCCCACGCGAGCACCTCCACGGCCGTGAGTCCCCCGCCGTGGAGGTCGGCGTTGTCGAAGAGGTTCAGCAACGCTCGCCTCAGCTGCATCTTGTCCCCCCGTACGCTGACCCCGGCGTCGCTCCGGGCCACGTGGACGCCCGCGCGGCGGCTGTCGAGGAGCGTGTGGGCCACCAGGTCACCGATCTCCACGACGGACTCCTCGCGGCTGGAGGCCCCCGCCTCCAGGCGCGCCAGCTCGAGCAGGTGCTCCAGGGACCGGCGCAGCCGGGCGACCTCCCCCGCGACCAGTCGCAGCGCCTGCCGGCTGGCCTCGGGGAGCTCCCTCTCGGCGGCCGACAGCACCTCCACGCTGGTCATCAGCGTGGTCACCGGCGAGCGCAGCTCGTGGCTCACGTCGGCGGCGAAGCGCGCATCCCGCTCGACGCGCTCCTCGAGGGCCTCCACCATGGCGTTGAAGGACCCGACGATCACGGTGAGGTCCGGATCCTCGGTCGGCGCCAGGCGCGTGTCCATCTCGCCGGCGGCGATCCGTGCCGCCGCGGTGGCGATGTCGTCGAGCGGCGAGACGACCCGGGCCGTGGCAGCCCTGCCGATGAGGGCCCCACCCACGGTGGTGAGGAAGGCGAACACCGCGAGCACGCTGCCCAGCGTCGTCAGGGTGGAGTCGAGCTCGGAGGTCGGCGCCACCTCGAAGAACTCCCCGTCGATCGCGGGGAGGGGCAGGCCGACCACCACCACCGGGCCGGCCCCCGTCCGGCCCCAGGAGACGGCTGCGCCCCCACCCTCGACCTCCTGCCGCAGGGTCGGCGGCACGGCGTCCGCCCCGACGCTGAGCGACGAGGAGTACCACTGGCCGTTGCGGTGGAGCAGGACGACGGACCCCGCGGCCGGGGAGATGGACCCGAGCACCTCGCTGACCTCCGCCCCACTGGTGAGGAGCCCGTCGCGCACCACGGAAGCGTCGGCGAAGGCCTGGCGTGCCGCGCTCTGCTCGCGCTGCCCGATCAGGTAGTGCCGCGCCGTGAGGTAGGTGCCGTACGCCAGGATCGCCGAGACCGCCAGCGCCAGCCCTGCGAAGGAGAGGGTCGCCACGGTGCGGAGCCCGAGGGGGCCGCGGCGCCTCACCGTGGGTCGAGCCGGTAGCCGAGCCCGCGCACGGTCACGAGGAGCTCGGGGTGGCTGGGCACCGGCTCGATCTTGGTGCGGAGTCGGCGGATGTGGACGTCGACGATGCGCTCGTCGCCGAAGTAGCCGTGCTCCCAGACCCGCTCGAGCAGGCCGCGACGGCTGAGCACGCGTCCCGCCGGGCGCGCGAACTCGCACAGCAGCCGGAACTCCGTCATGGTCAGGTGCAGGGGTTCCTGCCCGCGCCGGACCAGGCCTGCAGCCACGTCGAGAACCAGCCCGCTGCGCGAGTCGATGACGATCCGGTCGGGGTCCTCGCGGCTGCCGTCCCGGGTGATCCCCTGCGGGCGCCGCAGCAGGGCACGCAGCCGTGCGCTGACCTCCTTGACCTCGAACGGCTTGGTGACGTAGTCGTCCGCGCCCGCCTCCAGGGCGGCCACGATGTCGTGCGTGTCGGTGCGCGCGCTGACCACGATGATCGGAGCATCGCTGACCTGCCGGACCTCGCGGATGAAGGTGAAGCCGTCCATGGCACCGAGCATGAGGTCGACCAGCATGAGGTCGACGGGCCGCTCGTGGACCGCAGCGAGTGCGGACTCCGCGGTGCCGTGGGGCACAGGGTCGTACCCCTCTCCGCCCATGGCCAGCGCCAGCGACGACCGGATCCCGTCGTCGTCCTCCAGAACCAGGATGCTGACCGACACGCTCGGCATTCTGCCACCGGCCGAGCGGCCCCCGACGCACCCGAGGGCCGGCAGAGGGGGTTGTCATGAAACCGCAAAGAAAACCAGCGAGGTCCTGTCACACAGCGCTGGCAGCCTTCAACACGCAGGGGGTCGCAGCCGCAGAGAGCGGCGGCGCAGGGCGCCAGGCACCACAAGGAACGCTGACCGGTGAGGGGGCGGCATGACCATCCAGGCGACGGGCAGGGCGCACCCCGCCGACCACGACGGCGACGGCCTGGTGGCCCTGCGCGACCACTCCCTCGCCCAGGACCTCCTCACGCTCCGGGCGCGCGTCGGCGAGTGCCTCGTCCACCGCCGGGGCCGCGTCGCCGTCGACGTGTCGGCCCTGAGTCGGATGTCGTCGGTCACCGTCGCAGCCCTGCTCTGGTCGCGGCGCACCTGCGCGGCGGCTGCCGTCCCCTTCGCGGTCGAGGAGGTCGGGGCCGCCGCCCACCGACAGGTGCTGCAACGGTGCGGGCTCCTGGACGACCCAGCGGAAGGAACCCCACGATGGTGATGCAGCTGACCGAGCGCGACGTCCTCCGCACCGACCATGCCGTGGGCGGGTGGCAGATCACCGCGATCGAGTGCCGGCGCGGCCTGGCGCAGGTCGAGAGCCACCACCCCCACCTGACGGAGATCGTGGTCGCCGATCTCCCGCGGGGTCGTGCCTCGGGCCGCGACTGCTTCACCGCGGTCGCGTGCACCGATGACGGCGACGCCCTCGTCATGTCGCGACAGGCGCCGCCAGCGGTTCTCGTGACCCGGAGCGGCCACCGGCCGGTGCCCGGCCACGGCGAGGGCCAGGAGCTCGTCCACATCGGCGGCGACCAGCGCCTGCTGATCCTCTCCGCGGCGGCCTTCGACGCCCTGCCCGAGAGCCTCGGCCGGACCCTCCACGGGCCACCGAGCATCGTGCTGGATGCCGACCCCTTCACGCTGCTGCACAGCCTGTTCCGCGAGATCGGCGCGGGTTCGGGCGCCATCATCGGCCGCTACCCCCACTCACCCGGACGACAGGAGAGACCATGAGCGTCATGACCGCCTTCGCCGCCGCCCTCGAGGAGGAGCGCTTCCTGGCCATCGCCGAGCTCAGGGCTGCCGAGGCGACGGGCGACGAGTCGGCCATGGCCATGGCGGCGGCGCGCCTGGCCGACCTGCGCGAGCTCGCAGCCCGCAGCCTGGAGCGGCTCACCCCGTCGCCGGGCTAGCCGACGCATCGCCCCACGACGGATCGGCGCACGACGGATCGGCGCACGACGGATCGCCGCACGACGGATCGCCGCTGACCGGCAGCGCGGTCCACTACGTTGGGTCCCATGCCGCAGACCGCCGGGAGCGCCGACCTGCACGCGTGGCTCGACCTCGGCGCGGGGGTGGCCGGCGACATGCTCCTGGGGGCCCTGGTCGACGCGGGTGCCCCCCTGGACGACGTCCAAGGGGTCATCGACACGGCCCTGCCCGGGGCGGTGCGACTGACGTCCTCCACTGTGAGGCGAGCCGGTCTGCGTGCGACCAAGGTCGAGGTCGAGGTCCTGGCCGGTGACCAGCCGCACCGGCGCTGGTCCGACATCCGCCACCTCCTCGAGCGGTCCGGCCTTGCGGACCGGGTGCGCGACAGCGCCCTGGCTGTCTTCGCCTGCCTGGCCGACGCGGAGGCTCGTGCCCACGGCATCCCTGCCGAGGAGGTCCACTTCCACGAGGTCGGCGCGTGGGACTCCATCGCCGACGTCGTGGGGTCCTGCGCTGCGCTGGACCTGCTCGGCATCACGTCCGTGACTGCCGGGCCGCCGGCCCTCGGCTCCGGGACCACCCGCTCCGCCCACGGCGAGATGCCCGTGCCCGTGCCCGCCGTCCTCGAGCTGTCCCGCGGCTGGGACGTCGTCTCCGGTGGCTCCGGCGAGCTCGCCACCCCCACCGGCATGGCCCTGGTCCGGGGCCTGGCCAGCGAGTGCCGGCCGCTGCCCCCGCTCCGGGTACAGCTGACCGGGGTCGGGGCGGGGACACGGGACACCCCCGGCCGCGCCAACGTCGTCCGCGTCGTGGTGGGCACCCCGGCCGACCGGCTGACGGGGGAACGCCTCTGGGTCATCGAGGCCAACGTGGACGACCTGGACCCGCGGGTCTGGCCGGACGTCCTGGCCCGGCTCATGGCGGCTGGGGCTGCGGATGCCTGGCTGACGCCCATCCTGATGAAGAAGGGCCGGCCCGCACACACCGTCTCCGTGCTGTCCGCGCCGTCGCTGGCCCCGTCCCTGCGTGACCTGCTCCTCACGCTGACGACCACCTTCGGCGTGCGCGAGTATGCCGTGAACCGCCTTGCGCTCGAACGCGACTGGCGCTCGGTGACGGTGCGTGACGGCTCCGTGAGGGTGAAGCTCTCGCTGGACGGCAACGGCCTGATCCGCCATGCCACACCCGAGCTCGAGGACGCCGCCGGCCTGGCCGAGAGACTCGGCCTTCCCCTGCGCCAGGTGCTGGACGAGGCTGGGGCGGCCGCCCAGGCGAAGGGCCTGGGGCCCGGCGGGTCGCTGCCGAGGTAGCTGTCACGGCGGAGCCGGCGTCGAGGCCCGCCCAGGTCGGGTGCGTCAGCCCCGTCCCTCGCCGGCCGCGGTCTGCCCGGTCGCGTCTCGCGGGTCCACGCCGTGGTCCTGCGTCCGCCCCCGGCCACCGGCTGTGGTGCGGGCGAGGAGGCCGGCGCCACCGCCCAGGGCACGGCGCCAGGGCAGGGTCCCCTCGATCTCCACCTCGAGCGAGAAGCTGAGGAAGGTGCGGATGAGCACGATCAGGCCCAGCACGACGACGTTCTCCAGAGTGGTCGCGACCGCCACGGTCTTGATCAGGTCCGCGGCCACGAGGATCTCGAGGCCGAGGAGCAGCGCCGCGCCGAACGACGACCGGAGGACGCGGTAGGCCTCCTGCCCGTGCCGGGTGGCCCGCCAGACCCTGCCCGCGAGGGCCAGCGACCAGAGCAGGCCGACCACGAGGACGAGGACCCCACAGGCCTCGAAGGCACGCGTGACGTCCTCCATGAGGGTGGTGAACGACATGACACCTCCCGTGGGTACGCGGCGCAGGTCCCATGGTCCGCCTTCTCACCGCCTCCGGAAGCGTCCGATGACGTAGGCGCGGGACCTACCGGGCCGCTGGCCCGTCGACGTTGAACACCGCCTCCCCGCTGCCGGCGCGCACCACGATGAGGGTGGACTCGACGTCGGTGGGGTTGCCCTCGCGGTGGATGGCGTGCGGGGCAACGTAGACGAAGTCGCCCGGGGCGGCGTCGAGCGCGCGGTCCCCGCCCGGGCCGAACTCCATGTGCAGGGCCCCCGACATCACGTAGATGCT
The DNA here is from genome assembly GCF_036554925.1 of Pedococcus sp. NCBI lineage: Bacteria > Bacillati > Actinomycetota > Actinomycetes > Micrococcales > Intrasporangiaceae > Pedococcus > Pedococcus sp. The sequence goes on along the minus strand of NZ_DATBMI010000189.1, from coordinate 39,834 downwards.
CGACTCGTGGTCGCCGTGGTGATGCCAGCCCGACACCATGCCGGGGCCCGTGGTCACGTAGCCGGCCCACATCCCCTCGGTCGACACCGCCTGCTCACGCAGCATGCCCGGCGTCGGCTGCCCCTCCGTCCGCTCCGATGGCGTGACCCGCCACACTCGCTGACCGTTGTCCACCACCTGGTCGTCGTCGCCCATCGCGTCCCTCCCATCCACAGGCACCGAGAAAGCCGGGACACAGCCAGCATCATCCCTGCGTCGGGTCCGGTCAACGATGCCGGAGCCCGCCCGCCGGGGCCGCGTCAGCGCCGCCCGCGCCGCGTGCTGAGGTAGTCCGCGACGACGTACTCGCCCAGCCGGTCGAGGCTCGGGGTGAAGACCCTCCCACCGGCGCGCCGGGCCACCGCGTCGACGAACCGCGCCAGCCCGGGGTCGTCCCCCAGCATGAAGATGTTGAGCACTGCACCGGCGCGGCGCAGCTCGTCCACCTGGGCGATGGTGGCACGCAGGGTCTGCTCCGTGGTGGGCCACTGGAACACCGGGTCCCCGTCCTCCCCCAGGTGGGCTGTCGGCTCCCCGTCCGTGACGACGAGCACGACCGGCTCGGCATCGGGGTGCCGGCGCAGGTGCCGGCCCGCCAGCATCAGGGCGTGCTGCAGGTTCGTGCCCTGGACCCACTCCGGCTCGACCTCCGCGAGCTCGACCGCCGACAGCCGCCGGGCAGTGCGGTCGAAGCCGATGATCTGCAGGGCGTCCTGCCGGTAGCGCGTCTGCACGAGGTGGGTCAGGGCCAGGGCGGTCTGCTTCATGGGTGCCCACCGGCCCTCCTGCACCATCGAGAACGACATGTCGACGCAGAGCGCGACCGCCGCCGTGGTGCGCCGCTCGGTCTCGACCACCTCGAAGTCGTCGACCACCAGCCGCACACCGCCGCGCGCTCGTGGGCCGCCGGCCCGGGGCGGTGCCCCGGCGGCCGTGACGCCTTTCGGGAGCCCGCCGCGGCGCAGGGCGTTACCCACGGTGCGGGGCGCGTCGAGCGGCAGCTCGTCCCCGAACTCCCACGAACGGGTCAGGCCGGTCGGCTCGTCCGCCTGGCCGGGCCGGTGCTCGTCGTGGTCACCGCGTCCGGATGCCTCGAGGTGGGCGAAGACCCTGCGCAAGGCGCTCTCCCCGAGGCGGCGCACCGCGCGCGGCGTGAGGCGGAGCCCGTCCTCCCCTCGGGAGAGGTAGCCCTGCCGCTCGAGCTCCCGCTCGAGCTCCCGGAGCGCCTCGAGGTCGCGGACGGCGCTGCCGCCGAGGCGCTGCTCGAGCCGCTCGACGTCGACGTCGTCGAGGGATGCCCCCGCATACGCCTGCCCGATCTGCTGCCCGAGGGCCTCGAGGTCGGCGAGCTCGGCCACGGCCTCGACGGCAGCGGTGTACCCGAGAGGTTCGCCGCCCCCGCCCGGCGCCATCCGCACCGGCCCCTGCCGGTCCATGCCGGGCCGAAGGGCCCGCAGGTTGTCAGCGAGCGCGGTCATCTGGGCGGCGAGGTCCCGGTCGGCCAGGGCCTGGGCCATGAGCTGCTCCAGCTGCTCACGCTGCGCCGGGCTGAGCGAGGCCAGCAGCCGCTCGGCCGCCGCCTGGCGTCGGGCCAGGGCGTCGACCAGCTCGTCGACATTGCGGGGCTGCTCGGGGAAGAGCTCGCCGTGGCGGTCCATGAACTCGCGGAACCGGTCGGTGGTGTCCTCGGCGCGCGCGTGGGCGGCCAGGAGGGCGTTGAGGTCCGCGAGCATGTCCTTGACCCGCGCCATCGCCTCGGGGGCCTGGCCGGCGAGGGCCTGGCTCAGGCCGGCGAACTGGGCGTCGAGCACCTCGCTGCGCAGCATCGCCAGGATCCGCTCGTATGCCGCGCGCGCCTCCTCCGAGTGCCAGGCGTGGGGCGCGAGGGCGCGAAGCGCCCCGGCCACGTCGTCCGGCAGGGTGGCAAGGTCCATCTCGGCCAGTCGGGCCTCGTCGCCGTCCTCCGCCGCCAGCGCATCCCGCTCCGCGGCCAGCGCCTGGTCGAGCATGGCCCGCACCTGGTCGAGGGTCCCGCCGAGGGCGCCTCGCCTCCGGGCGGCCTCGCGCATCCGGCGCACCCTGTCGGCGAGGTCGTCAAGACCGTCGCGCCCGCCCAGGCCTCGACGGAGCAGGTCCCGCAGGGCGTCGCGCGCGCTCGCGCCTGCCAGGACGTCGCGCCCGATCTCGTCGACCGCCGCGCGCACGTCGTAGGGCGGCTCGAGCGGGTCCGGGCCGCCACGCCAGGGGCCGTAGCGGAAGCGGCCGTGGGGCGACGGGCGGGCCATGGCTAGGCGCCGTAGACGGTCCGGCCCGCCACGGAGTCCTTCTGCAGCCGCCGCGTGAGGTGCAGGCCCTCGAGCGTGAACTCCACGGCCGAGGCCACGACGCCCGGAGAGGCGTCGTCGCCGTGGCCGAGCCGGTCGAGCACCTTGGACAGGCCCGAGACGGTGCCCACCTGCTCGAGCAGCCGCACCGCGGGCACGAGCTCCCCGGTCTCGACGACGGCGCCCTCGGCGAAGAGCCCGGTGAAGCCGCCCAGGTCGAGCCCCGCGAGCCGCTCACGGAAGGTCTCGGCCATGGCCAGGCGCAGCAGGTGCGAGAGCACGTCGCGCTCCCGGCCCTCCTCTCCCATCTCGAACTCGACCTTGCCGAGCAGGGTCGGCACGACCGCGGGCAGGTCCCCCGCCCGGGCCACGGGCTCGGGCTCGCCGGCACGGGCGGAGCGACGCAGTGCGGTCGCGGCCACCCCCTCGAGCGCGGCGATGCCGAACCGTGCCGAGATCCCGGACCGCTGGTCGACCGACGGCGACTCGCGCAGGGCGCGGGCCAGCCGCGCCACGACCTCCACGAGGTGCTCGGGCACGGTGGCAACCAGCCCGGCCTCCTGGGTCAGCAGACGTGTCTCGTCGGCGACCTCGAGCGGGTAGTGGGTGCGGATCTCGGCACCGAACCGGTCCTTCAGCGGGGTGATGATCCGCCCTCGGTTGGTGTAGTCCTCGGGGTTGGCGCTGGCGACCAGGAGGAGGTCGAGGGGCAGGCGCAGGGAGTACCCCCGGATCTGGATGTCGCGCTCCTCGAGGACGTTGAAGAGCGCGACCTGGATCCGCTCGGCGAGGTCGGGCAGCTCGTTGAGGCCGAAGACGCCGCGGTTCGTGCGCGGGACGAGTCCGTAGTGGACGGTCTCGGGATCGCCCAGGGTTCGCCCCTGGGCCACCTTGACAGGGTCGACGTCACCCACGAGGTCACCGACGCTGGTGTCCGGCGTGGCGAGCTTCTCGGCGTACCGCTCCGACCGGTGGCGCCACGCGACCTGCAGCTCGTCGCCGCGCTCGGCCAGCAGTCGTCGGCACCGTGTGCAGACCGGAGCGATCGGGTCGTCGTTGATCTCGCAGCCGTGCACGACCGGGCTCCAGTCGTCGAGCAGCCCCGCGATGGTCCGCATGAGCCGGGTCTTGCCCTGCCCGCGCTCGCCCAGGAGCACGAGGTCGTGGCCCGCCAGGAGTGCGCTCTCGAGCTCGGGCAGCACGGTGTCGTCAAAGCCCACGATCCCCGGGAAGGCCGGCTGACCCGCGCGCAGCCGGGACAGGAGGTTGTCGCGGAGCTCCTGCTTGACGGTGCGGTGCTGGTGACCGTTGGAGCGGAGCTCGCCGAGGGTCGTGGGACGCGGTGTCTGGCTCACCCGTCCCACGCTACGTCCGGCACCGGCCGGTGGCACAGCAATGGACCGGGCCGTCAGCCCTGGCGGGCGCGCGTGGGCGGAGGCGAGCGTGGCCCGCGTGCGGGAGCGGACGGCCGCCGCCGCTCCCACCGGGCCGGACGTGCAGCGGTGACCGGGGCGGCGAGACGCTAGACGGGCGCGGCGATCTGGGCGGCCATGTGCCCGGCGCCGTACCCGTTGTCGATGTTGACGACGGCCACGCCGGGCGCGCAGCTGTTCAGCATGGTGAGCAGCGGGGCGAGCCCCTCGAAGGCCGCGCCGTACCCGACCGAGGTCGGCACGGCGACCACGGGAGCGGAGACCAGCCCGGCGACCACGCTCGGCAGCGCCCCGTCCATGCCCGCGACCACCACGATCACGCGGGCCGCGCGCAGCTGCGCCAGCCGGCCGAGGATGCGGTGCAGCCCGGCGACCCCCACGTCGGCGACGAGGTCGCCCTCACGCCCGAGGTGACGTGCGGTCAGCAGCGCCTCCTCGGCGACCGGGAGGTCGGAGGTGCCGGCCGTCACGACGAGCACCCTGCCGCCCTCGGCCGCGGGCGGTTCCGGCGGCCACGCGAGTAGCCTCGCGCCTTCCGCGTAGTGCGCGTCCGGAAGCGACGCGAGCACCGCCTTCGCGTGTGCGGGTGCCGCCCGGGTGAACAGGGTGCGCAGGCCGAGTCTGGCCACCTCCGCGGCGATGGCCGCCACCTGCTCCGGCGTCTTGCCCTCGCAGTAGACGGCCTCGGGGTATCCACGACGCGCGGCACGGTCGTCGTCGAGCTCCGCCAACCCGCGCAGCGCCTCCCCCGGCTCCCAGGCTGCGTCAGCCATGGGAGACCGACACCAGTGGGAGCGTGAACGCGCCGGACTGGATCCCCGCCAGATCCACGGCCACGAAACGGAACCCGGCGCTGCGCACTCCGGCGTGGACCGCCTCGCGAAGGTGCGGGCCGACCGCCCGCTCGAGGTCGTCGGCGAGCAGCTCGACGCGCGCGACCTCGCCGTGGTGGCGCACCCGGCACTCGTGGAACCCGAGGCTGTGCAGTGCCGCCTCGGCCGCCTCGACCTGGGCGAGCTTCTCCGGCGAGACCTCCTCGAAGTGCGGGATGCGCGAGGCCAGGCAGGGGGCCGCCGGCTTGTCCGCGCAGGGCAGCCCGAGCACTCGGGCGATCCGGCGCACCGCCTCCTTGTCCAGGCCCGCGTCGGCCAGCGGCCGCAGCACCCGGTGATCCTGCGCCGCCCGGGACCCCGGCCGGTCGGGCCGTCGAGCATCATCGGCGTTCTCGCCGTACGCCACCGCGTCGAGGCCGTGTGCCGTCACGACCTCGTCGTCGATGCGGCTGAACAGCTCGTCCTTGCAGTGGAAACAGCGGTCCGGGCCGTTGGCGCGGTAGGCGGGGCTGTCCCCCTCCAGCGTGCGGACCTCGACCACCGGGACACCGATGACCCCCGCGACCTCATGGGCCTTCTCGCGTTCCGACGACGCGAGGCTCGGCGAGACGCCCAGGATGGCGAGCACCCGCCCGCTGCCCAGCGCCCGCACGGCCAGCGCCAGCAGCGTGGCTGAGTCCACACCCCCCGAGTAGGCGACGCCGAGGCGGTCGATGCCGGCCAGCCCGGCTGTCAACGCTGCCACACGGGGGCCGTCCGCGCCGAACGTCGCGTCGTGCGACATCACTGCTCACCTCACCTGGGGGCCGTCATCTGGTTCTCGGACCTGTCGAGCGACCATTGTGTGTGGAACACGCCCTCCCGGTCGACCTCGCCCCAGCCCGTGGGAGCACACCGGCGGCCACGTGGCACGCACAACGCTCGTGCCCATCCCCCATCTCTGCGCCGCTGGGTCCTGCTGACCCGGCTAGTGGTGCGGGGGATCGCCTGTTCATCGGAGCCGGAAGAGGACCTCCCCCGCCTGGGGGACGACGAGGGTGTCCGGGTCGGCCTCGAAGGCCGCGACATCCACCTCGCGTGGGTCGAGGTAGTCGAGGTTGGCTGCGCGCACGACGTCCTCGGGGATGCCCGTGGCCAGGGTCACCGTCAGCCGGAGCCTCTCTCCGCCCACCTCGTCATAGGTGCCGGCCCCACGCAGGTGCGTGGAGTGGGCGAGGACGCCCCAGTGCACGTGCTTGAACCGGTCCCACTGCTTCACGAAGTAGTCGCGGCAGTGGTAGCCGATCTCGTTGATCTCGGGGTGCATCGCGGCGATCTCGGTGACGTGCGGCGCGTAGAGGATCACCTCGCCGCCGTCGGCCACCACGGGCTCGAGCTTGTAGAACCCCTTGGCCGCGGTCCAGATGTCCTCGTACTTCTCCGGCATGATGGACAGCACCCGGCGTACCGGCGCGTCGAGGTAGCGCACATGGGTCTGCGCGGACACCTCCGCCGCGGCAGCCCACGCCGACTCGGGATCGCCGAACGAGATCGCATGCAGGACGCTGCTGCCCGACTTCACCACGAGGCAGAGGGCCAGACGCTCCGATGGGATGAGCGAGGCGGCCTCGTTGATCAGGGCCCGCACCGGCGTGATGCCGCGGGTGCCGATGATGTCGGCGCTGGTGATGAGGGCGCCCAGCCAGTGGGAGAGGTCGATGACCTCCTGCCCGGCGACGCCGGGGAAGAAGTACTTGTTGCCGCCCGAGAACCCGACCACCTCGTGGGGGAAGACCGGGCCCACCACGAGTGCCACGTCGTGCTCCACGACGTGGCGGTTCAGCCGGACGTCCACCGCCTGGTCGAGCCGGCCCTCCGAGAGCTCACTGATCCTCTCGGACGGGATCGTGCCCACGGACACGAAGGTCTGGGGGTCCCACCACTCGTGGTTCATCACGGTCACCCCCGGGTATGCCGTGTCGAGGCCGCCCTCGGGGTGGCCCAGGTGCCGGGCAAGGGCAGCGTCGTCCATGGCGGCATGCGTGCCGAGGGCGATGAGGACAGTGGTCCGGGTCGCCCGCCCCGCCAGGGCTGCGTGAATCGCCTTGAGCAGCAGAGGGAGGGGACAGCTGCGCGTCCCATCGGGCACTACCAGGCACACACTGCGACCGTCGAGGTCCACCCCTGCCAGGGACTCGGCGACGAACGCTGTCACCTCGTCCTCGCTGAGCGAGGTGCCCGCCCCACCGACCCTGCGGGCTCGGGCGGCGAGCTCGGCCGTCTCGGCGAGGTCCTGGGCTCTGGTGGGGGTCATGGCGGCACCATGCCTGCTCGCCCCGCAGGCCGGCAACTCGGTCCGCAACAGGTGGCGAGGGTGAGGGGGCGCCGCTGGCGTCGGGTGCGGACGCTCCCGCCGCTGCTGTCGTCGTACGAGGCCGTCGCCGGCCTCTTCACGCCGGCGCCGGTCACGACCGTGGCCGCGGGCGGGCCAGCCTGAGCAGGGGCACGGACTAGTCCCCCTGGGGGGGTGTCAGCACTGCCCCCGTGGGGGACAGTGCTCCCATGTCGAAGCTGGATGAGCGCCAGGCCCTCGAGGAGGTCTGCCAGAGGCTGGGGACGCGTTTCCCCCATCTGCCCGCCGCACAGGTGCGGGCCACGGTCGAGCAGGTTCACGCCCGCTTCGACGGGCCGGTTCGCGACTACGTGCCGCTGCTGGTCGAGAGAGAGGCCCGCGCCCAGCTGACGGCGATGGGCCGCCGGGGAGAGGAGGCCCAGGAAGAGGTCGTCGCCGGGTAGCCCGTGCGCCGCGCGGCCGCCGTCACGACCCCGGCAGCGCAGGCAGCGGGCCGGCGAACAGCCAGGGGTCGAGCAGGCCACCCACCGGGCGGCCGGCGTGCTGCTGGACGTGTGCCACGAACATGCCCGTGGTCACCGTGCCGTAGGCGTTGGCGCCCACCCAGGCGCGCAGCATCTCGAAGAAGGTCTCGTCCCCCAGGGTGAGCCGCAGGGCGTGGAGCACGAGTGCGCCCCGCTTGTAGACCCGGTCGTCGAACATCAGGTCTGGGCCCGGGTCGGCGAGGATGAGCTCCTGCGGCAGCCGGGCCAGGCGCCGCCAGTGCTGCTGGGCGTGCGCGTCTGCGGGGCGTCCGCCGGACTCCTCGGACCAGAGCCACTCGGCGTAGCAGGCAAAACCCTCGTGCAGCCAGATGTCGCGCCAGGACCGGACCGTCAGGCTGTTCCCGAACCACTGGTGCGCCAGCTCGTGCGCGAGCAGGCGCTCCGAGTCCCAGTCCGTCGTGGCGTAGTTGGCGCCGAAGGTGGCCAGGCCCTGCGCCTCCAGGGGGATCTCGAGCGCGTCGTCGGTGACGACGACGGTGTACCCGGCGAAGGGGTACGGCCCGAAGCGCCGTGTGAACACCGCCATCATGTCGGGCTGGCGCGTGAGCGCGGTGTCGGCCCGACGGGCCAGCGCCGCGGACCTCAGCGCGTGGATGGGCACCGGCTCGGTGGCGAGCAGGCGGCTGCCGTAGCGGCCGATCTGCACCGTGGCGAGGTACGTGGCCATCGGCTCCGGCTGGTCGTAGACCCACGTGGTCCGGCTGGCGCCCCGGTGCTGGTCGACCAGCCTGCCGTTGGCAACGACGTGGTATGCCGTGGCTGCCGCCACCGAGATCCGGTAGCTCGCCTTGTTCGACGGCCTGTCGTTGCACGGGAACCACGACGGGGCTCCATGCGGCTGCGCCGCCACGATGACGCCGTCGTGCAGCTCCTCCCACCCCGCCTCGCCGTCGATGCCCGGGACGGTGGTCGGGTGCCCCTGGTAGGTGACGGTGACCGTGAACTCCTGACCACGCGCCAGCGACTCGCGGGGATGCACGACGAGCTTGCCGGCGCGGTGCGTGTACCTGGCGCGGGCGCCGTCCACGACGACCTTGGCCACGTGCAGCGCATGGAGGTCGAGGCCGAACCAGTCGACCTCCTCCACGGCGACGGCGGTGAGAGTGGCCCGCGCCGACAGGTGGTTTCCGACGACCTTGTACTCGAGGGCAAGGTCGTAGTGGCGGACGTCGTAGGTGCAGTCGCCGTGCCCCGGGAGGTAGTCGTCGACGGCGGTCGCGGTGGGCGTCACTCGTCGTCGTCCTCGGCCCACGGACCGATGGGGTTGCCGATCCAGCGCGTCTTGTCCGGAACGGTCTCGCCTCTCATCACCAGTGACACGGGTCCGACGGTAGCGTGCCTTCCGAGGACGGTGGCCGGCAGAATGACGCCGTTGGGTCCGAGCGTCGCTCCCGAGCGCAGGGTCACGGTGCCGAGCTGGAGCCTTCGGTCGTGGAACAGGTGGGTCTGCACCACGCAGCCGTGGTTGACGGTCGAGCCGTCCTGCAGGTCCACCAGGTCGGGCTCCGGCAGCCAGTAGGTCTCACACCAGACGCCCGTGCCGATCCGCGCCCCCAGGGCCCGCAGCCACACGTTGAGCACCGGGGTCCCTGTCGCTCCGCGGGCGAACCATGGTGCGGCGACGACCTCGATGAAGGAGTCGGCCAGCTCGGTGCGCCAGACGAAGGAGCTCCACAGCGGGAAGTCGCGAACCCTGACGCGCCCCACGAGCACCCACTTGGCCACGGCGGCCACCGCCGCGGCGACGGCACCCGCGGCCAGGAGCACCAGCCCGGTCAGCCCGGCAGGCAGCCACCAGCCCGTCTGCGCGAGCAGCTCGATGGCGAGGACCACACCGAGGAAGAGCGCAACGTGGGCGAAGACCGCGAGCAGCCGGCACAGCTCCACGAGGGCGCGGGCCACCCTGAGCCGCGTCGCCGGGTGGTAGGTGCGGCTCGTGTCGCCCTCCTCGACGGGCCGTCGCAGCTCCGTGGGCGGGCTCCCGAGCCACGACGTGCCAGCCTTGGCCTTGGTCCGGCGGGGAGCGGCGGAGAGCACCGCGACCAGGCCTCGCTTGGGCACGCGGCGGCCGGGCGCGGTCATCCCGGAGTTCCCGACGAAGGCGTGCTTGCCGACCTTGACGTGCTCGACGCGCAGCCATCCGCCGCCCAGCTCGTAGCCGCCGAGCAGCGTGTCATCGGCGAGGAAGGCGCCGTCGTTGACCCACGTGAGCTTCGGGATGAGAAGCACGGTGGAGGCCTCGACGTCGGCCCCGATCCGGGCGCCGAGCGCCCGCAGCCACGCCGGGGTGAGGGCGCTCGAGTACAGCGGGAACAGCCAGGTGCGGGCCTCGTCGAGCACCCTGATGATCGACCACGCCTGCCAGGCCTGCCGTCCGTGGATGGGGTGGTGGCCGCTGGTGAGGCCCAGCTCGAGGAGCCGGACCAGCGCCCAGACGAGCAGTGCCAGCACGGCCAGGCCGACCACCACCGCGACCGGCAGCCACACCAGCGCGGCACGCGCGCCCTCCCCCAGCGACCCGGTGGCACCGAGCCAGGGCCAGACCGCCGCCAGGCCGGCGACCACCGCGAGCACGGGCAGGGTCGCGATGACGACGGCCATCGCGGCATACGCCCACAGCCACCTCGGGCGGTTGAGCGGACGGGCGTCGTCCCACGGGCCCCGGGCCCGGCCGGTGCCGCGCGCCGGGGAGCCCGCCCACGACTCCCTCTCGGGCACCTCCCCGAACACCGCACTGCCGGGCGCCACCTCCGCCCGCGCCCCGATCGAGGCGCCCGGGCAGAGCATGCTCCGTGCGCCGACGCGCGCCCGCGTGCCGACCGCCATGTGTCCGAGGTGCAGGATGTCACCGTCCAGCCAGTGGCCGCTGAGGTCGACCTCCGGCTCGATGGAGCACTCGTCGCCGAGGCTGAGCATTCCCGTCACCGGCGGCACGGCGTGCAGGTCGACGTGCTTGCCGACCCTGGCCCCGAGCGCGCGGGCATAGAGGCGCATCCACGGGGCGCCTGCGATGTTGGCCGCACCCATCTCGTCGGCCAGGCGCTCGGCGGCCCAGAGACGCAGGTGCACCTGCCCTCCGCGGGGATGCTCCCCCGGCTCGACGCCGCGCAGCAGCACCCGGGCGCCCAGGACCGTGACCAGCATCCGGCCCACCGGGGTGACCAGCGCCAGCCACCCGGCCGCGACCGCCCACCAGGGGGCTGTCGGCACCCAGGCCACCCCCAGCCAGGCCGCTGCGACGTTGTTGCCGGCCGCCACCCAGGTGACCCAGCGCAGCCCGGTCAGGGTGCGCAGCGGGACCGTGAACGCGACCTGCCCGAGCTGGGTCCGGAGCGGCACCGGGCGCACGCTGCGGTTGGTCGTGGCGGCAGGCTTTGCCATCTCGTCGAGCGCGGAGGCCATGGCGCCCAGCGTGGGCCGCTCGTAGATGTCGGCCACGGTGGCCTCGGGGAACTGCGAGCGCAGCCTGGAGACCAGGTGGGCCGCCGTCAGGCTGCCTCCACCCACGTCGAAGAAGTCGTCGGACAGGTCGGTCACGACCGCCCCGAGGATCTCCAGCCACAGCTCCTGGAGCCAGGCCGCAGTGCCGCTGAGCACCAGCGGCTCCGCCCGGGTCGCCCCCAGGGTGGGCACCGGCCAGGGCAGCGCGTCGCGGTCGATCTTCCCCGAGGTGCGCGTCGGGAGGACCTCGACCTCGGCGAGCCGTGGCACCAGCGGGGTGGGGAGCCGGGCGCGCAGCACCTCGAGCGAGGCGTCGACGTCGAAGCCGTCCTCGAGGGCGAGGTAGCCGACCAGGACGGTGTTGCCCGAGCCGGTCCTGCGAACGGCGGCCGCCGCCCCCACGACACCGGGAAGGGAGAGCAGCGCACTGTCGATCTCACCGAGCTCGATCCGGCGGCCGCCCACCTTCACCTGGTCGTCGGCCCGTCCCACGAAGACCAGCCCGGCCTCGTCGTAGCGGACCAGGTCGCCACTGCGGTAGGCGCGCTCCCAGCCCAGGGACTCCATGGGCGCGTACTTCTCGGCGTCCTTGTCGGGGTCGAGGTACCGCGCCAGCCCGATGCCGCCGATCACCAGCTCGCCGGTCTCCCCTGGCGCGACGTGTCCGCCCTCCGTGTCCACCACCGCGAGGTCCCACCCGTCCAGGGGCAGGCCGATGCGGACAGGTGGCACGCCGTCGAGCCGGGCGGCGCACGCCACCACCGTCGCCTCGGTGGGCCCGTAGGTGTTCCAGACCTCCCGCTCGGGCGACGCGAGCCGCTCCCCGAGCTCCGGGGGGCAGGCCTCGCCGCCCAGGATGAGCAGGCGGACCTCGGCCAGCGCGTCCTGCGGCCAGAGCGCGACCAGGGTCGGCACGGTGGAGACGATGGTGATCTCGTTGGCGACGAGCCAGGGACCGAGGTCCATTCCGCTGCGCACCAGCGAGCGGGGAGCGGGCACCAGGCAGGCACCGTGGCGCCACGCCAGCCACATCTCCTCGCACGACGCGTCGAAGGCGACCGACAGCCCCGCCATGACCCGGTCGTTCACCCCGATGGGGCGGTCCTGCAGGAAGAGGCGCGACTCCGCGTCCACGAACCCCGCCGCGGAACGGTGGGACACCGCCACGCCCTTCGGCAGGCCCGTGGAGCCCGAGGTGAAGATGATCCACGCGTCGTGGTGGGGTTCGGGCTCCGCCGCCGCGAGCGCCGACGTGCGGCCCCGGACGCCCGTGATCTCGAGGTCGTCGCCGATGACCGCCGCGACCTGCGCCTCCCCGAAGACCGTGCGGGCACGCTCGTCCGGGTCGTCGGCGTCGACGGGCACGTAGGCGGCGCCGGCGAAGAGGATCCCCAGGATGGCGGTGTAGAGCTCGGTGGTCCCCGAGCGGATGCGGACCCCGACCCTGGCGCCGATGCCTATCCCGAGCGCGTTCAGCTCGGCGGCCACGTCGTCCGCGGCCTCGGCCAGCTCGGCGTACGTCAGCACGTCCACGCCGTTGTCCAGGGCCGGGTGCTCGCCGCAGTCGCGCGCCGTCTGACGGAAGATCTCGACCAGCGTCCTCGGGGGTGCCGCGCGGTCGCCGCGCAGCATCGTCACCGCGCGCCCCGTCCACGGGCTCGGAGGGCAGCTCTGCTCACCTCCGCAGTATCCCGCCGCGAGGGGAACGGCGGGTGGTGTCCCTGCGGGCGGGGGACCAAAGCCCCCAGACGTCCCCTGCTCCGCCGCCTACAGTCGTGACAGGTGGGCCGGGCACCGGCGTCGCCCACGGAGCACGCAGGTCGGCCGCTCGATGACAAGGGGTGTCCATGCCTCGGGTACGTGACCTGCTGTACCGCTTCCGTCCGTCCGGGGCGCCCGGCGCCGCGACCGCAGCAGGCGTGCCCGCAGACCGTGCCCTCGAACAGGCGGTCGAGCTCGAACCGGTCTTCGGCAGCCTGAGCCAGACCCAGCACGACTGCGCCGAGATCGTGCGGTGGGCGCACCGGGAGGCTGACGCGATCCGGGCACGCGAGGCCGACGCCGCTCGTGTCGTCCTCGCCACGGCCCACTCCCTCGAGGCAGCGGAGCGCGCCGATGCAGCGGCGAGGGTCGTCGGGCTCGGGAGGGCACGGCTCGGCTCCACGACCGCCGACGCGGAGCGCCAGGTGGCGGCGGTTCGCCAGCACGCGGCCGAGGCGATGCCACGGTACGTCGAGCAGGTCGTCGCCTCCGTCCGGTCGGTCCTGGAAGACGGCGTCCCCGCCCCGCAGCACCGCGCTGGTGCGACGTGAGGGCCGGCTGGGTGGCCGCGGGTGTCCGAGCCCGCGCCATGACCAGGCGCCGCCTCGGCCGGGCCGGCTGCGTCCGGCTCGCATCGCACCCGTCGGTCGAGGCAGCGGTGGTGGAGCTGGCCCGGTCCACCTACGGGCGCCAGGTCCGCCCCGGACAGACACTGTCCGAGGTCCAGCGCGCGGTGGTCGATGTGACCGCCTGGAACGTACGGGTCCTGGCAGGCTGGGTGCCTCGCGAGGGCGTGACCGTCCTCCGGGTGCTCATCGCGGTGCTCGAGGCGGCCAACGTCCAGGACCACCTCGAGCGGCTCGCCGGTGGGCAGCCGCCCGCCCCCTTCCGCCTCGGTGGCCTGGCCACGGCCTGGCCCCGGCTCCAGCGGACCACGAGCGCTCCCGGCCTCCGGAGGGCCTTGGCGGCCTCCGCGTGGGGTGACCCCGGAGGAGAGTCCCCGCGCGAGATCACGCTGTGGCTGCGGACCACGCTCGCCGACCGGGTCGTGGCTGCGGTGCCCGAGGCCGGTGCCTGGGCGTCGGGGGCAACGGCGCTGCTCGTGGCCCGGGAGGTGGTCCTCGAGGGCCGTCGCCTGCCCGAGCGCGCGCGTCTGGCCGCCTCCCGTGTCATCGGCCCCGCAGCCGTGTCCGCGACCTCCCTTCCCGAGCTGGCGGCGGCGCTACCCGCCAGGGCCCGGTGGGCCCTGGCCGGCGTCGAGCGCCCTGACGCCCTGTGGCGTGCCGAGGCGCGCTGGTGGGCACGGGTGGACGCAGACGCGACGGCGCTCGTGCGCCATGCCGGCACCGGCCGTGGCGTGCTGGTGGGCGCCGTGGCACTCCTGGCCGTCGATGCGTGGCGGGTGCGCGCCGCCCTGGAGGTCGCTGCACGCGGTGGCGGACCCACGGAGGCCCTCGATGCGGTGGCGTGACGCCCTGGAGCCGATCGGCATGGAGCGGGTGGCCCTCCTGGCACCTCGGGACGCACTGCGACAGCTCCTGGTCGCAGTGGCCGACGAGGGGACCGTCGGACTGGCCGAGTACCCCTCCGACAACGGCTCTCTCGCAACGGGTTCGGCCACCGAGCGGCTCCGGCGAGCGCGCACCGACGCCGCGGTGGCGGCCGCGCTCGCGCCCGCACCGCCGGACCTGGACCGCTGCGAGCAGGCCGGGCGCTTCGACCTGGTCGCCGGGGAGGCGCAGCTGGAGCAGCGGGCGGCCCAGGCCGTGACCCAGGACAACGTGGTCGGGCTGGTCGGCTGGATGCCCACCAGGGACATGGCCCACCTGTCCGAGAGGCTGGCCGGCGTCGGCGGCGCCGTCGTGCCGCTGGCCCGCCCACCCGGGGTCCAGCCGCCCACCCTGCTGTCGTCGAGGGGGGTGGCCCACCAGTTCGCACCCCTGGTGGACACCTACTCGACCGTCCCCTACGCGGACGTGAACCCCTCGATCGTGGCGGGACTGGCCTACGTCGTCATGTTCGGCATGATGTTCGCCGACCTCGGGCACGGGGCCCTTCTCCTGGGGGTGGCCGTCGCCGCCCGGCTCCAGTGGTGGTCCCGTCTGGAGCCCCTGAGGCGGGTGTGGCTCTTCCTCGCCGGCGCTGGCGCCTCCAGCATGTTCTTCGGCGCGCTCTACGGTGAGTTCTTCGGGCCGACGGGTGTCATCCCCACCCTGTGGCTCGAGCCTCTGGAGCACCCCGTGGAGCTGCTCGGCGCCGCGGTGGCCGTCGGCGCGCTGCTGCTCGCCGGCGCGTACGCGCTGGGCACCGTCAACCGGTTCCGGGAGGGTGGCTGGCGGCGGGCCGTCTACTCCCCGTCCGGCCTTGCCGGCGCCACCCTCTTCCTCGGCCTCGGCGCAGTCGCCGCGGGCGTCTACCGCGAGTCCCAGTGGGTCGCGCTGTTCGGCGGTGCCCTCGCCGCGGCCGGGATCGCCATCTCGTATGCCGGCCTGCTGGCTGCCGCCGGCGGCGGCGCCTCAGGCGCCGCGGAGGCGGGCGTCGAGCTGTTGGACCTCGTCCTGCGGCTGGGGGCCAACCTCGTCAGCTTCGCCCGTCTTGCGGCGTTCGGGTTGACCCATGCCGCCCTGGGGGCCGTCATCTGGCAGGCCACGACCGGGCTGTGGGAGCAGGGTCCGCTCGGAGCCGTGGCTGGTGTCCTCGTCTTCCTTGCCGGCAACGCGGTGGCCTTCGCGCTCGAGGGCCTCGTGGCTGCCGTCCAGGCGCTGCGGCTGGAGTACTACGAGCTGTTCTCGCGGGTCTTCGAGTCCGAGGGCGAGCCGTTCCGACCCTGGCGCGTACCCCTCGACCCCACGGAGGTCCCATGATGACGTGGACGGCTGTCCTGCCCGCCCTGGTCGCAGCCCTGCTCCTCACGTCGTGGCTCATCCGACGGCGTGGTCGCCCCGCTCTACGCGTGGCGTTGGCCGCGAACGGCCTCCTGCTGGGCGCGGGGCTCGTGCTCCTGGTCGTGGCAGCCCTCGCCGAGCCGTCGTCGGCGGTGTCGTTGTCGACCACGCCCGCTCCTGCCGCGGTCGCCGCGACCACCAACGGCTCCGCCCTGATCGGTGCCGCCATCGCGGTCGCCGGCTCGTCGATCGGTGCCGCCATCGCGGTCGCCTACACCGGGTCCGCCGCCCTGGCCGCCATGAGTGAGCGTCCCGAGCTGTTCGGCCGTGCGATGGTCATCGTCGGGCTGGCCGAGGGGATCGCGATCTACGGGCTCATCGTCTCCATCATCCTGATCGGGAAGGCATGAATCCCCCGGCCGCCCGCACCGCGGTGGTGGCCATCGGCGACCAGCCGCAGATCGCCGGATTCGCCCTCGTGGGCGTCCGCCTCAGCCCGGCGGCCACTCCGGCCGAGGTCCAGGACGCCTGGCGGGCGGCCTTCCCCACCGCCGCGGTCGTGATCCTGACGGACGGGGCCGCCAGCTCGCTGGGCGACGAGCGGCACGTCCCCGACGCGCCGCTGACGGTGGTGATGCCCGCATGAGTGACCTCGTGACCAGACAGCAGACGGCGCTCCAGCCGCTTCGGCAGGCGCTGCTTGCCCGGGCCGGCGCCGAGGCAGACCGTGTGCGCGCGAGTGCCGAGGCCGACGGCGAGAACGCCGTCACAGCCGCCCGCGGCCAGGCGGACGCCGTGCTCTCGGCGGCCCGCGCCCAGGGCGAGGTGGATGGTGCAGAGGCGCTCGCGGCCGAGCAGGCCACGGTCCGGCGATCGGCCCGTGCCGCGCTCCTCGCAGCCCAGCGCGCGGCATACGAGGAGCTGCGCAGCGGCGCGGTCCGGGCCGTGCACGAGCTCCTCCGAGAACCCGGGAACCGGAGCCTCCTCTCCGCGGCGGTGCAGCGCGGACTGGGTGGGTTCGCCAGTGTGAGCGACACGGAGGACGGGGGCCTCTTCGCCCAGGCGCCCGACGGGCGCAGCATCGACGCGTCCATCGGCACGCTGGTGGACAGCGCCCTCGCGAAGCTCGACCTGGAGCCGCTGTGGACGCCCAGCTGAGTCCGCGGATCGTGCGGGTCAACGGCCCTCTCCTGGAGGTCGAGCCGCTGACCGATGTCGCCATGTCCGAGCTCGTGGCGCTCGGCGCGCAGGGCATCACCGGAGAGGTCGTGTCGATCCGGGGCTCGGCTGTCACCGTGCAGGCCTACGAGCACACCGGTGGCCTCGCTGCAGGGGACCCCGCTGCAGCCCTGGGCCACCCGCTGTCCGCGCGGCTCGGCCCCCACCTCCTGGGCGGGGTGTTCGACGGCCTGCTGCGTCCACTGTCCGGCGCCCCGACCTGGCTCGTCCCCGACGGCGGTCGGCGTGAGGCCGCCGGCACCTGGCGGTGGCAGCCCTCGGTGGTCGAAGGCGCCACCGTGACCGAGGGAGCCACGCTGGGGACCCTCCGGGGCCCAGCGAGCCTGGAGCTCCGCGTGCTGGTACCGCCCGCGGTCCGTGGCCGGGTGGACTGGCTCGCACCGCCCGGCGAGCACGACTCGCGTGACCACGTGGCCTCCGTCTCGGGGCTGCGCGTCTTCATGACGACGGAGTGGCCGGTGCGCCACGCCCGCCCGGTTCGAGAGCGCCTCGCCGCCGGCGAGCCCCTGCTCACGGGGCAGCGCGTGCTCGATGCCGTGTACCCGCTCGCGCGGGGCAGCAGCGCGGCAGTCCCGGGCGGCTTCGGCACCGGCAAGACGATGCTGCTCCAGCAGGTCGCCAAGTGGTGCGCAGCGGACGTGATCGTCTACGTCGGCTGCGGGGAGCGTGGCAACGAGATGGCGGACGTGCTGGAGGAGTTCGGTTCCCTGTCCGACCCGCGCACCGGCCGGCGGCTGGCCGAGCGCAGCGTGGTCATCGCCAACACCTCGAACATGCCCATGATGGCTCGGGAGGCGAGCATCTACACCGGCGTGACCGTCGCCGAGTACTTCCGGGACATGGGCTACGACGCGGTGGTGATCGCCGACTCGACCTCCCGGTGGGCGGAGGCCCTGCGGGAGTTCGCCTCACGCTCGGGCGCCCTGCCCGCCGAGGAGGGCTACCCAGCGTCGCTGCCGTCGGCGCTCGCCGCGTTCTACGAGCGCGCCGGCCGCGTCACCACCCTCGGGGGAGAGACGGCCTCCGTCACCATCATCGGCGCGGTGTCGCCACCCGGCGGCGATGTCACGGAGCCGGTCACCGCACAGACCGAGCGCTTCGTCCGCGGGGTGTGGACCCTCGACCGCGACCTTGCCTATGCCCGCCACTACCCCGCTGTCGCCTGGGCAGGGTCCTTCACCCGTGACGCCGACACGATCGCACGCTGGTACGCGCGCCACGGCGACCCGGAGTGGGGCCACCGCCGGGCCCGGGTCACGAGCCTGCTCGCCGAGGCGGACCGGCTCGGCGACCTCGCGGCACTGGTCGGCACCGGCTCGCTGCCCGGCCACGAGCGCGTCGTCCTGCTCGGTGGCAGGCTGGTGCGCGAGGCCGTCCTCCAGCAGAGCGCGCTCTCTGCGAACGATGCGCACTGCACCGCCGCCAAGACGGCGTCGCTGGTCGACGCCGTCCTCGCCGTCGTCGACGAGTGCGACCAGCTGGTCGGCCGCGGCGTGACCGCCTCCGAGATCGAGGAGGTGGACTTCTCCCCGCTGCTGCGCGCCGCGGACGAGACACCCCCCGACGGGGTGGATGGCGTGCTCGCCCGCCGGCAACAGGTCCTGGAGCGCCTGCGGAGCCTGCCATGACCAGCGCAACCGCCCGGGGCCGCGCCACGGGTCTCGGGGTCGTGTACTCCGACGTGGAGGAGCTGCACGGTCCGCTGCTCCTGGTGCGTGGGGTCGCTGGCGTCGGCTGGGACGAGGCGGCCCTCATCCGGGTCGGTGGAGAGGGCGCGTCCGCACGCCACGGCGTCGTCCTGGAGGTCGACCACGACCTTGCCGTGGTCCAGGTGCTGGAGGGAACCGAGGGGCTGGTCCCGCGCAGGGCCAGCGTCGCCTTCTCCGGAGAGCCGGTGCGGGTCCCCGTCACTGCGAGCTGGCTGGGCCGGGTCTGCAACGGGCGGGGGGAGCCGGTCGACGGTGGCCCGCCGGTCTCTGCCTCCCTGCGGATGCCGGTCGCCGGGCACCCCCTCAACCCGACCCACCGCGACCGTCCCGGTGACCCCGTCCTGACCGGCATCTCCGCCATCGACGCCCTGACGACCCTCGTGCGGGGGCAGAAGCTGCCCATCTTCTCGGTCGCCGGACTGCCGCACCTCGAGCTCGCGGCCCAGATCGCGGCACAGTCCCACACGGGCACGGACCCGTTCAGCGTCGTCTTCGCGGGCATGGGTCTCACCCACGCCGATGCGGATGCCATCCGCGGCGCGCTCGAGGAGCGCCTCGGCGCCGGCGAGCTCCTGCTGCTGGTCAACACCGCCGACGACCCGGTGATCGAGCGGATCCTCACCCCCCGCATCGCCCTCACCGTCGCCGAGCACCTCGCCTTCGAAGGAGGCCGCCACGTCCTCGTCGTGCTGGCCGACATGACCAGCTATGCCGAGGCACTGCGCGAGGTCTCCGCGGCTCGAGGTGAGCTCCCCGGCCGGCGCGCCTACCCGGGGTATCTCTACAGCGACCTCGCCACGCTGTACGAGCGCTGCGGGCGGGTCCGAGGCAGAGCCGGCTCCATCACGATCATGCCCGTCCTGACGATGCCTGCCGGTGACATCACGCACCCGGTCCCCGACCTCACGGGTTACATCACCGAGGGCCAGATCGTGCTGGCTGCCGACGTGCACGCGCGAGGCATCTACCCCCCCGTCGATCCTCTGGCGTCGCTGTCCAGGCTGATGCGCAACGGGGCAGGGGCTGGTCGCACCCGGGAGGACCACCTCGACCTCGCCGCGCAGCTGCTCGCCGCCCTGGCCCGCGCCCGCCAGGTGCGCGAGCTCGCGGAGATCGTCGGCAGTGCTGCCCTGAACAAGACCGACCAGCTCTACCTGGAGTTCGCCACCGCGTTCGAGCGCGGGCTGCTCGACCAGCAGCGCCATGAACACCGCTCGATGGACCAGACCCTCGACCGGTGCTGGGAGGTCGCCACCGGCCTGCCCCGCCGTGAGCTCACGATGCTGCCGGCCCGCCTGCTCGACGCCCGCGACCGGAGAGGCGGCTAGCGCCGTGCCCGGCCTGCCAGGGGTCCCCCCCGGCCGCGCTGGCCGCAACGTGCTGCGGCGACGCCTGACGGCGGCCGAACGCGGACGCGAACAGCTGGACCGCAAGCTTCGGTTCCTCTTCCCGGAGCAGCAGCGGCTCAGCATCAAGGCTGCCCGCGTCCACGCGGACTGGGAGTCGGCGTGCAGTGCCGCCCAGGCGTGGTTGCTGCGAGCGGCCGTTCTCGGCGGGCAGGACGCGATCCGCGGAGCCAGCCCGACGGAGCAGACGCGCGTCGAGGTGGAGTGGACGACGACGATGGGTCTGGGTTACCCCCGGGAGGCCACGCTGGCCCCCACGCTCGCGGCGGGCGCCTCGCCAGGGCCGGCCGCGCTCCGAGGGGCCTGCGCGCCGTCGGGCAATGCCGCGATCGCGCCCGCGACCGCCGCGTTCCACACGGCTCTCGCAGCGGGCGTACGCACGGCAGCGGCCGAGGAAGCCGTGCGACGGGTCGACGCAGAGATCGCGGTGACCCGGCGACGCCTGCGTGCGCTGGACCGGCGATGGCTTCCCCGACTCCAGCAGGAGCTGACACGCCTCGACCTCGGGTTGGAGCAGGGCGAGCAGGAGGACGGGCTCAGACTGCGTCGCGCGGCCGGTCCGCAGGCTGGAGAGCAGCAGCCCGGAAGGAGATCCCTCCCATGATCGAGCGCATCCTCCTCGCTGTCGACGACTCCCCGGACTCCCTCGCCGCCACCAGGCTGGCGCTCCTCCTGGCCAGTGAGCTGCACGCCAACGTGCGCGCTGTGCACGCCCTCGCGGACCACGAGCTCGACGCCGCGCTGGAGGCTGCGACCGGGCGTCCTCTCGGGGGCCGACGTGAGCAGTCGGTGACCCGGCTGCTGGCGCGGGTGTCGACGCTGGCACAGGCGGAGGGTGTCGAGGTCGACACGATGGTGCTGGCCGGCGGCATCGGGTCCGCCATCCTCGACGCGGCGCGCGCCTGGTCCGCGGACCTCATCGTCATCGGGAAGTCGGCCCGGCTCGCCACCGGTGAGCCGTACGTGGGTGCCCTCACCCGCCACGTGCTCGAGTTCGCGGACCAGCCGGTCCTGGTGGTGCCCTCAGCGCGGCACCGACGATGAGCGGCGGGGCTGGTGGACCTCACGTTTTGGCCCGCCCCCGGCGGCAGCCTGCCGGGCACAGCGGAGCGGTACCGTCCATCGGCCCGACGGCGCCCCGCTCGTCCCGGGGCTAGGGTGCCGACGTACCCGTCTCCCACCAGGAGGAAGCCGTGGCCTCTCGACTCAACCCGTACATCAGCTTCACCGACAACGCCCGCCCTGCCATGGAGTTCTACAAGGACGTCTTCGGGGGCACCCTCACCATGAACACCTTCGGGGAGTACGGCGCCCAGGGCTCCCCCGACGCCGACAAGATCATGCACGCACAGCTCGAGACCGAGCGCGGCTTCACCCTCATGGGCGCCGACACCCCCACCGGGATGGAGCACACTCCCGGCACGAACATCTCCATCAGCCTCAGCGGCGACGACCCCGACGAGCTGCGCGGCTACTGGCAGAGGCTGGCCGACGGCGGCACCGTCTCGATGCCTCTCGAGAAGCAGATGTGGGGAGACGAGTTCGGTATGTGCGTGGACCGGTTCGGCATCGGGTGGATGGTCAACATCGCCCAGCCCCAGGACGCGTGACGGCCCCGACGTCTTCCTGACCTCCCAGCGGGCCCGCCCCGAGAATGCCTCGGGGGCGGGGTCCGCTGGCGTCCGACCTTGGGCGTCATCGTGTTTCACCTTCCGGGCGCCGACCGGCGGGTTATGCTGTGACTGCGGCGAGGATGCGCCTGCCGCTGGACGAGCAGGAGGTGGTCGCCATGAGCGGTGAACCTCCCAGTCATCGATCCAGCCACTGAACGACCAGCCTGTGACCTGACCCCTTCCACGGGTCTGCTTGTGTCGTCTCCCATCTCAGCGCAGTTCCCGGAGCCGTCATGTCTGAGCGCAGCTTCAAGCCCATCCGCACGCTCGCGGACCGTGTGACCCGCCGCACCGGCCCGCCTGCGGGCGCGCCCCTGCGACCGGTGCCTCCTGCCGACCACGACGGGACCGGCCAGCGGCGGTCGAGCGTGGTTGACAGCGCCATCTACGTCGACGGCGCCCGCACGGTCTCACCGGAGAGCCTGTCAGAGACCTTCAGGAGCCTCCGCGAGCTGGAGGGCGCTGTTGCCTGGATCGGCCTGTACCGTCCCAACCATGACGAACTCGCCTCTCTCGCAGCCGAGTTCGACCTTCACGAGCTGGCCGTCGAGGATGCGATCGTGGCTCACCAGCGCCCCAAGCTGGAGCGGTACGGCGACACGCTCTTCGTCGTCCTGCGCGCGGCGCGCTACCTCGACGAGGCGGAGGAGGTCGAGTTCGGCGAGGTCCACGTGTTCGTCGGACCCGACTTCGTCATCACGGTGCGCCACAGCGAGGCGCCCGACCTCTCCGCGGTCCGGCGCCGGCTGGAGAGCAACCCGGACCTGCTGGCCCTCGGCCCGGAGGCGATCCTCTACGCGATCCTCGACCGGGTCGTCGACGGCTACGTCCCGGTCGTGGCGGGCCTGGAGAACGACATCGACGAGATCGAGACGGAGGTCTTCCACGGCGACCCGGAGGTCTCGCGCCGCACGTACGAGCTGACCCGTGAGGTCATCGAGTTCGAGCGCGCGACCAAGCCGCTGGCGGCCGTGACCCAAGCGCTGAGCGCCGGCTTCGAGAAGTACGGGACGGACGAGGAGCTGCGGCGCTACCTGCGAGATGTGGAGGACCACCTCATCCAGGTCATCGAGCAGGTCGACGGTTTCCGTCACCTGCTGCGCGACATCCTCACGGTCAACGCGACCCTCGTGGCCCAGAAGCAGAACGAGGAGATGAGGATCCTCACCGAGGCCAGCAACGCCCAGAACGAGGAGGTCAAGAAGATCTCCGCGTGGGCGGCCATCCTCTTCGCGCCCACCCTCATCGGGACCGTCTACGGGATGAACTTCGAGAACATGCCGGAGCTGCGCTGGCAGCTCGGCTACCCGTTCGCCGTCGTGCTCATGGGCCTGGTCAGCGTCGGGCTCCACGGGGTGTTCAAGCGCCGCGGCTGGATCTGAGGCGCGTCGCCCGCCCAGCCGCTGACAGCCGCGTGGGACGGCCGGGTCAACCGGTGCCCACGGAGTCCACGACCTCGGTCGTCGGCCTGCGCGTGATGTGCGTCGTCCCCGGGACGCCGTCCACGCACCCGAGCAGGACCTTGAAGCGAGCGACCTCGGGCAGCGCGAGGCCAACGGACCACATGCCCGCGCTGGCGCGGTGCTCCTCGTCCGTCACGAGGAGGGAGGCCGCGTCCACGTCAGGGAAGCCCTCCTGCACCCGCAGCCGAGCCTCGGCAATGGCCTCCGCGTGGTCAGGGGTGTGGCCGTTCACGAGGTCGACGCGTCGCAGCACGTCCCGGAACGCGGACAGGACCGCTTCTCTCGTCGCCGGGTCGACCGCCCTCCCGCCTGCCGTGGACAGGCCGACACTGATCTCCGCCTCGCCATGGGTGCCCGACTCGCTGCGGTGCGTCCGTGTCAGGCGCACCACGCACGGCTCCGGTCGGGGCCCATGTGTGTGCAGCACGGGCTCGAGCGCCTTGAGGTACACCGACTCCTCGAAGGGGCCGGCCCCGGGCGGGAGGTGCGTGTCGAGGAGGAACACCTCCAGCGAAGGGCCTTCGGGTGCGCTGCTGCAGGCGACTCTGATGCGCAGGACATCCACCGCGTCGAGGTCGATCGGGCCGAACATGGGGCCAGCCTCCTCCGGGCGCCATGGACGGTCAACGCCGCCATGGACGGTCAACGCCGCGGGCTGCCGGTGCCAACCGGTGTCCTCGCAGGCCGCGTGGTTGGCACACTCGGTCTGGGCGCGCAGTGCCCAGCGGACCGACGACCGGGACAGGAGACGGCATGCCCACCGGCCAGCCCGAGATCACCCTGAGGTTCCTGGCCGCCCCCACCGATGCCGGCTACTCCGGCGGGGTGAGCGGCGGCAGGGTCCTGGAGTGGATCGACAAGGCGGGATACGCGTGTGCGGTGGGCTGGAGCGGCCGCTACTGCGTCACGGCCTACGTCGGGAACGTGCAGTTCTCGCGCCCCGTCGCCGTCGGGGAGCTGGTGGAGGCAACGGCCCGGCTGGTCCACACCGGCCGCAGCAGCATGCACATCCTCGTGAGCGTCCGCTCCGGCGACCCGCAGACAGCCCGGCTGTCGAGCGCGACCGAGTGCCTCATGGTCTTCGTCGCCGTCGACGGCGAGGGCCGTCCCGTCGAGGTGCCGGCCTTCGAGCCCCAGACCGAGGCGGACGCGCGCGCTCAGGAGCTCGCCATGAGGCGGATCGCGCTGCGCCGCGAGATCGAGACCGCCATGGCGGCGCAGACGTACAGCGACCTCGGCACGGCGCCGCGTGTCGTGCTGCGTTTCCTGGCGGCCCCCACCGACGTGAACTGGGGCGGCAAGGTCCACGGCGGGATCGTCATGCGGTGGATCGACGAGGCGGCGCACGTGCTGGCGACGAGGTGGACGGGCAGCGCCGCGAACGTGGCCGTCTATGCGGGTGGCGTGCGGTTCTACCGACCCCTGCGCATCGGTCACCTCGTGGAGGTCGACGCACGGCTGCTGCACACCGGGAGCAGCAGCCTGCACGTCAGCGTCCACGTGCGTTCCGGAGATCCCGCCACGGCGGACATGGAGCTCACCACCCACTGCCTGATCGTCTTCGTGCCGCTCACGCCGGACGGGCAGGCCGCCCCGGCCCCGACCTGGGTGCCGGCCTCGCAGGAGGACGTCGCGCTGGAGCGCCACGCCCTGCACCTGATCGAGCTGCGGAAGTCGGTTCCCCGCTAGGCGCACGCGCTCCCCCTCGCAGGAGTCCCTAGCGGCGACGGCCCCCGACGACCGCGAGCAGCAGACCCGCGAGCGCGACCAGTGGCCCGACCACGGCCCAGAAGGTCACTCCGGTCATCACGCTGCCGCCGAGGTGGCCCAGCCCCTGGAGGGTCCACACGACACCCACGAGCGCCAGCACGGCGCCCGCGCCGATCGACAGACCCCTGCGCATGGGTCGAGCGTAGGACGCCGCTGCCCCGGTGCATCGGGTGGAGTGACTAGTCCGTTCGGCGTGACCGAATGACCCAGGTGGGCTCTGTCGCACGACGCACCGGACCCGCCATCATGGAGGAAGCGCCGCGGACCAGGCCCGGGGGAAGCTTGGCCCGCGGCGCTTCCATGTGCCTGGCCGGGGGTTGACGCAGGCAGACCCGCTGTTCTCGGTCATGCGGTGACTCTCGGAACGGCGGCTGTCAGAAGAATGCCACCGGCGACTTCGGGGCACCTCAGCCGTTCAGGTGGGAAGCACTCATGTGTTTGTCGACGACAGACCCCGTTCACCCCCGGATGGCGCGGCCGCTGCGGGGCGTCGACGCGACCTTTCCCCGCTGCTAGCCTCGACTGGTCGGCGTGTGACTGCAGGACCTCGTGTCATCCCGCATCGGGGCCCGGCCTTCTGGAAGTGCTTGTGGTGGGGACCACGCTAAGGGGGCACCAATGAGTGCTCGTACACGGACCACCGGAGCCGTGCTGGCAGCCCTGGCGGCTGCAGCAGTGGCCGTTCCCGGCGCGACGCCCGTCGCCGCCCTTGCGGCCGAGCCGAGGGGGGAGGCAGCGACGCCGGGCGACTCCGGTGCCGGAGATCCGTACTTCCCCTTCGCCGGCAACGGCGGCTACGACGTGAGGCACTACGACCTCGACCTGACCTACCAGCCGCCCGCACCTGAGCCGGCTCCCCTCGTCGGCCGGCTGAGCGGCGTGGCCACGATCGACCTGACAGCCACCCAGAACCTCGACCGCTTCAACCTGGACCTGCGGGGACTGGACGTGCACGAGGTCGAGGTGAACGGGAGGTCCGCGGAGGAGGTCGACCCACCGAGCCCCGGCGAGCAGGTCGAGGGCGCTGCCTACTGGCGGGTCCAGAACGACGCGCAACGCCAGTGGGAGCTGACGATCCAGCCCCGGCCACGGCTGACGAAGGGAGAGCGCGCACGGGTGGTCGTCACCTACGGCGGCGACACGACCCGGCCGACGGACATCGAGGGCGCGCTCTACGGCTGGGTGACCACCCGCGACGGCGCCATGGTGGTCAACGAGCCCGAGGGGGCCATGACGTGGTACCCCGTCAGTGACCACCCCACCGACAAGGCCACCTACGGCTTCGAGATCACGGTGCCCGAGGGAAAGGTCGCCGTGGCCAACGGGCTGCCGCGCCGGAAGCCCGTCACCAAGGACGGCTGGACCACGTGGTTCTGGAAGGCCCCGGACCAGCAGGCCAGCTACCTGACGACGGCGTCGGTCGGCGACTTCACGCTCCACACCTCGAAGACGGACCGCGGCCTGGCCGTGGTCAACGCCGTCGACAAGGACCTGACGGCCGCCAACGCCGCCACCACGAGCGCCAGCCTGGCCAGACAGGCCGACATGATCGCCTTCTTCGAGGACACCTTCACCCGCTACCCGTTCAACTCCTTCGGCGCGATCGTCGACGACGACAGTGTCGGGTACGCCCTCGAGACACAGACCCGCCCCGTGTACTCCCGAGTGGCCAGCGAGTCGACGGTCGCGCACGAGCTGGCCCATCAGTGGCTGGGCAACGCGGTGAGCCCGGAGCTCTGGCGGGGCATCTGGCTCAACGAGGGCTGGGCGTCGTACGCCGAGTGGCTGTGGGCCGAGGAGAGCGGCGGCCGGTCGGCGCAGGCGAGCTTCGAGGAGGTCATGGCCATCCCCGCCGACGACCCGTTCTGGACCGTCGTCGTCGCCGACCCGGGCCCGCTGGGACTGTTCGTCGCGCCCGTGTACGACCGCGGCGCGGCCACGCTCCACGCCCTGAGGCTCGAGATCGGCGACAGGGCCTTCTTCGCCAGCGCCCGCCGGTGGCTCCAGCGTTACGACGACAGCACGGCGACCACGGAGGACTTCGAGGCGGTGTGCGAGAAGGTCTCCGGCGAGAGCCTCGACGCCTTCTTCGACACCTGGCTGCGGACCCCCAGCAAGCCCCCGACCCCCTGACCCACCTGCCGCGTCTGGGACCTACGGCCCTTGGCTGCCGCCTCGAGGGGTGGCGACGCTGGAGCCATGAGCGAGCCCGGCGTTCCCACCGCGGTGGCGGCCCGGTCGGACCTGGTCGCGTGGTTCGACACCCTGTCGCGAGCCGACGTGTCCCGCGTGGGCGGCAAGGGCGCCAACCTGGGTGAGCTGACCGCGGCGGGCCTGCCCGTTCCACCGGGTTTCGTGGTCACCGCGCAGGCCTATCTCGACGCCATGGAGACCGGCGGGGTCCGCGCAGCACTGCTGCGGTCGGTCGAGGGCGCCGACGTCGACTCCCCCGACGGCCTCACCCGCGCGGTGCGCGAGCTCCAGGCGCTCGTCCACACCGCCGGTATGCCGCCAGTGCTGCGGCGGGCGGTCCTCGACGCCTACGCGCGGATGGGCGACGGGACGCCCGTGGCCGTGCGCTCGTCCGCGACCGCCGAGGACACGGCGTCGACGTCCTTCGCAGGGATGAACGAGACCTTCACGAACGTGCGGGGCGGTGACGAGCTCGTCGAGCGCATCGTCGACTGCTGGGCCTCCCTGTGGAGCGCCCGGGTGGTCGCCTACCGCGCCTCGCAGGCCCTGACGGCCGAGCCGGCGATCGCCGTGGTGGTGCAGCAGATGGTCGACTCCGACGCGTCGGGCGTGATGTTCACCGCCGACCCCGCCTCCGGCGACCGGGGCACCCTCGTGATCGAGGCCTCGTTCGGCCTCGGCGAGGTCGTGGTCGGCGGGCAGGTCGAGCCCGACACCTACGTGGTGTCCAAGGACGGACCGCGCGTCACGCACGTCCACATCGGCACCAAGTCCGAGCAGGTCGTCCGCGGCCCGGACGGCCACGACCAGCGACTGCCCGTGCCCACGTCGCGGCAGCACCAGCGGGTCCTGGACGACACCACCCTCGTGGACCTGGCCCGGATGGGCCTGGAGATCGAGCGCCACTACGGCGTCCCCCAGGACGCCGAGTTCGCCATCTCGGACGGACGCGTGTGGATCGTGCAGTCCCGGCCGATCACCACCCTGGAGACGGGGCCCGCGTCACCCGAGGAGGACCGCCAGGGCGGGGTGCTGGTGAGCGGCCTGGGCGCCGCGCCGGGCATCGCCACCGGCCCGGTACGCATCCTGCGCAGCCCGGCGGACGGCGCCCGGCTGCTGCGGGGCGAGGTGCTGGTGGCAACGATGACCAACCCGGACTGGGTCCCGACGATGCGTCGCGCCGCCGCCCTGGTCACCGACGGCGGTGGTGTCACGTGTCATGCCGCGATCGTGGGTCGCGAGCTCCACCTGCCCACGATCGTCGGTACCCGCACCGCCACCACCGTCCTGCGCGACGGTGAGGTCGTGACGGTCGACGGCGCGAAGGGCACCGTTCGACCCGGGGCCGGGGTGGCGGCACCTGCCGTCGACGCCGTCCCCACGGTGGTGTCGGGCGCCGCGGCTCCGGCCTCCGCTCCCCCGGCAGAGACGACGGCAACCCTGCTCTACGTCAACCTGGCGATCGCCGACCACGCCGAGGAGGTGGCGGCCATGTCTGTCGACGGGGTCGGCCTGCTCCGGGCCGAGTTCATGATCACCGACGCGCTGGCCGGCGAGCACCCGAAGCACCTGCTCGCCACCGGCAGGCGCGCCGAGTTCGTCGACCGCATGGCCGCCTCGGTGCGTCGCATCGCGCAGGCCTTCGCGCCACGCCCTGTCGTCTACCGGGCGGTGGACTTCCGCACCAACGAGTTCCGGGGGCTGACCGGCGGCGCGGAGCACGAGCCGGTCGAGGCCAACCCGATGATCGGCTACCGCGGCTGCTACCGGTACGTCCGGGACCCCGAGATCTTCGCGCTCGATCTCGACGTCCTGGCGAGGGTGCGTGAGGAGTCGCCCAACCTGCACCTCATGATCCCCTTCGTGCGCACCCGGTGGGAGCTCGAGGCCTGCCTCGAGGCGATCGACGCCCACCCGCTCGGCCGGCAGCGCGGGATGCACCGCTGGGTCATGGCCGAGGTGCCCTCCGTCGTCTACCGCATCCCCGAGTACGCCGCCATGGGCATCGACGGCGTCTCCATCGGGTCGAACGACCTCACCCAGCTCGTGCTGGGTGTCGACCGCGACTCCGAGATCTGCGCCGAGCTCTTCGACGAGTCCGACGCCGCCGTGCTCGACGCCATCCGGCGCATCATTTCCGCCTGCTCCGACGCGGGCCTCACCTCGTCCCTGTGCGGGCAGGCGCCGTCGAACCGGCCGGAGTTCGCCGAGTTCCTGGTGCGCCAGGGCATCACCTCGATCTCGGTCAACCCCGATGCCGTGCCGCGGGCACGCGCCGCGATCGCCCGAGCCGAGCGGCGGATGCTGCTCGAGCACGCTCGGCACGGCTGAGCCCGCCGGGCACCGGGCACAGGCCGGTCAGGCGCCCAGCGCAGGTCCGTGGGAGCAGCACGCGGGCAGCTCGGCGTGCAGGATCTCGATCGCGCGCGCCGCCTTGTCGAGGAACCTGTGGGAGGGCTCGACGACGAACCGGCGGGGGTGGTCGGCCCACGCCTCCAGGATGCGGGCGTCGACCTCGGCTGCGGCAGAGGGCGACTCCGTGCGCAGCGGGTTGCTGTGGTCGTAGCCCTCCCCCGGAGGCGGCGTGCGCAGGTGGATCACCGCGTCATACCGGGCGAGCTCGCGGCGGGCCTCGGTGCCGAGGGAGGACCAGAACCCGGCCGGCGGACCCGGCCAGTACGCCACCCCGTCGACGGTTCCCCGGTCGCACAGCACGATGGCCGGGTGGTGGGTGTCGGCGATGACCTCCAGCTCGCACTGCACATGGTCGATCGCCCGCTGGGCCGACTGGCGGCACACCGGGTCGTCCTCACGGGGGAACCCTCCACCGAAGACCACACCTGCCGACTCGGCCAGGATCCGCACGTGGTGACACGTCGACTGGCGGACCAGCTCGAGCAGCGCGGTCTTCCCCGCCCCCGGCCCGCCCGTGACCACGATCCGTCGGGGGGCGTGGACTCTGGTGCAGGGGCAGGGAACCGTCACCTCGCAACGATACTCAGAGGCGCGCCCCGGCCCGGGCCCGACAGCGGGGGCCGCCGGCGCGGCATACGGTGGCGGTGTGCAGTCCTGGGCCAGGGAGCGGTTCGCGGCAGCCCCGGTGGCCCGGCTGGCCACCGTCACCGCAGCCGGGCGTCCACACCTCGTGCCGGTCGCCTTCGTCCTCGTCGGGGACACCGTCTGGACGGCCGTCGACCAGAAGCCGAAGACGACGCGGTCACTTCACCGGCTCGCGAACATCGAGGCACACCCGAGGGTGAGCCTGCTGGCCGACCACTACGACGACGACTGGTCCCGGCTCTGGTGGGTGCGCGCCGACGGCCACGCGTCCGTCGTCGAGCTGGCCGGGACCGATGCCACCGCCGCCCTCTCCTCCCTGGTGGCCAAGTACCCCCAGTACCGGGCGGACCCGCCCACCGGCCCCCTCATCCGCATCGCCGTCGACACGTGGAGGTCCTGGAGCGCCGGCTGAGCAGAGCCCATCGGCCGATGGCCCGGACTGACTAGCCTCCCCCTCCCGTGGCGCGCCCCCGGCTAGTCACCCCGACGCGCCCGCGCACCGCCGCGGGCCATCCTCCCGGGCGCGGTCGGAGGAGTTACCCACATCGACCGTGCGGCCCCGCGGATGTCCACAACCTCCCCTGTGGACGGCCGCGGGACTAGTCACCACGGAGGTCAGGGAAAGGGCCCGGTGCCCGCGTCGCACGAGGACTAGTCCGTGGTTCCCGCAGTAGCCTTGTCGGCATCCCGTCGACAGAGAGGGCAGCTCACATGGGCGAGTACCTGCCGGAGGTCTACCGCGACTTCAGGGAGCGGTACGCGGCGGTCGCCGCCGCCCAGGGCGAGCTCTCCCGCACGGTGCGTGACAGCACGCCCTTCGACGAGCGCACGACCCACCTGCTCAAGTTCGCCCTCGCCCTGGGGGCGGAGGCCGACGGCGCCGTGCGCTCCAACGTCCGCAAGAGCCTCGACCACGGCATCACCTCGGACGAGCTCCGTGGGGTGGCACTCCAGGCGATCACGACCTGCGGGTTCCCGACCGCGATGGCGGGGCTGAAGTGGATCGACGAGGTGGTGGCCGGGAGGGCTCCCTCACCCGAGGAGTGAGTCGACGCCGGTGCCCCACCTCGCGGCGGGTCGTTCAGGCCGGCCCGGGCTGCTGGCCCGTCGTCGTGCTGCGTGGGGCTGGGCCTGCGACGCGGCCCAGCCATCGGCGCGTCGCGCGGGGCGACCGGAGCCGCACCACGGCCAGGTGCTGGTTCTGCGGCTCGGCGAACATCCTGGGGTACTCACGACGCTGGCCCGCGTGGGACCGGAGAGCCGTCAGCACCCCTGTCGCGGCCCGGAGCAGCTGCCTGGGCAGTCCTGCCCTCCCGCCCGTCCCCGCGGCCTGCGCGGTGAGGGTGGAGGTCCGCCGGACGGCGCGCTTCGCAAGCCTCCACCAGGAGACCACCACGCGGTAGTCGAGCCAGAGGACCGTGTCCGCCCGTGGCCAGACCAGGTCGCGCACCGCGCTCTTGTTGCCGTCGGTGACCCAGCGGTCCCCCGCGATCGCTGCAGACGTCCTCTCGCGCAGCACGGACAGCGGCACCGTGCTCAGGTCGGCCGCGAAGTACAGCGAGTCGAGCTCCACGTGCGGCGCGCCGACGGCGGCTGCCAGCTCGCGGGCCAGCGTCGTCTTCCCCGACCCGGTCCGCCCCAGGACGAGGATCCGCTCGCACCCGTCCAGGGAGGTGGCGGGATCGCGTTGCGAGGTCATCCGTGGCGCTCCTCCGGTCGGGCCCGCCGGTTCGAAGGGTTCACCGGCTCGGGCGGGCAGCCTGTGCACAGCATCCACGCGCCGCCGCCGGCGGCGCCTCCCCCAGCCGGCGGAGGGCCGGCACCTCGGCGACCGGTCCCGGACTACGCCTTCGGTGCCAGGCCGGTCCGGGTCCCCGGCGAGCGGGGCCGCGCCGGACAGCCCGCTACGACACCACGTCCTTGCGCTGGAAGTGGTGGAACGCGAGCACCAGGAACACCACGGCATACCCGAGGGCGAACAGCACGCCGCGCAGCATGTCGGCGGTGTCGGGCGGGTCCTGGAGCATCCCCACCCAGGCCATGGTGTAGCGCGTCGGCAGCCAGTCGCGGACGGCGCCGAGGGCGTCGATCTGGTCCAGGATGCTCGACACGATGACGATGAGCACCGTGCCCCCGACCGCCGCGAGCGGCGCGTCCGTGCGCACCGAGAGCATGAACGCGAGCGAGCCCACCATGGTCATGCCGACGACGAGGTATGCCGTGATGCCGGCGAGTCGCGCCAGCGCCTCGCCGGGCTCGAGCTGGAAGCCGACCGGCGTCGTGACCGGCGACCAGCCGTAGAAGACCGCGCCCACCGCCATGGACATGAGCACCAGCGTGACCAGCGCTGCCGCGGACAGGAACAGCGCGACGAGGAGCTTGCGGGCGAGCAGCCGCGGTCGCGGCACCGGGATGGCGAGCAGGTAGCGCAGCGTGCCCCAGCCGGCCTCGCTGGCCACCGTGTCGCCGAAGAACAGCGCGAAGACCACGACCAGCAGGAAGCCGGTGCTGACGAACAGCACGAACAGCACGAAGTTCAGGGAGCCGTTGGTCGCCACGTCGATGAGGCTGACGCCGCGACGCCCGTCGGGCTCGTCACCCACCGCGAAGGCCAGCACCAGGAGCAGCGGAAGGGCGAGCATGACGGCGAAGATGCCCACGGTCCGGCGCCGCCGCAGCTGGCGCCGCACCTCCACCCAGAAGCGCAGGGTACGGCCGGGGTCGAACCCAGCGGCGGCGCCCTCGGCCGCCAGCTGGTCGGCCCGCGCGGTCATGACCGCACCCCGGTGCCGGTGCTCATGCCAGTGCCGGTGCCTGTGCCTGTGCCTGTGCCGATCATGGCCAGGAAGGCGTCCTCGAGCCGGTGCCGCGAGCTCTCCGGCACCGCGGCCGAGACCTGCGCCACCGTCCCCGAGGCGATCACCGTGCCGCGGTCCATGACCACGACGTGGCTGCAGGTCTGCTCCACCTCGGCGAGCTGGTGGCTGGAGAGCAGCACCGAGCGACCCGCCACCGCGTAACCGCGCAGCACCTCGCGCATCTCGGCGATCTGCGGCGGGTCGAGCCCGTTCGTCGGCTCGTCGAGCACGAGCAGCTCGGGCAGGCCGAGCATCGCCTGCGCGATGGCGAGGCGCTGCCTCATGCCCTGGCTGTAGGTGCGGACAGGGCGCTCGATCGCGTCGCCGAGCCCGGCGATCCGCAGCACCTCCTCGAGCCTCGCGTCCGCCTCGGGACGGCCGGTCGAGGCCCAGTACAGCGTGAGGTTGGCGCGGCCCGACAGGTGCGGTAGGAACCCGACCCCCTCGACGAAACACCCCATCCGGCTCAGCACCGGCGCGCCCGGGGTGACCGCGTGCCCGAACACCCGGATCGTGCCCTGCGTCGGCCGGATCAGGCCCATGAGCATGCGCAACGTGGTCGTCTTGCCGGCCCCGTTGGGGCCGAGCAGGCCGACCACCTGGTCTCGCTCGACGCGCAGGTCCGCGGACCGTACCGCCACGAACCCGTCGGCGTACTCCTTGGCCAGCCCGTCCACGGCGACCGGCACATCCACCAGCGACGGGTCCGTGTCGGCGATGGTGCGGCGCAGGCCGAGCCGGCTCCAGACGGCCACGGCGAGGGCAGCCAGGGCCGCGAGACCGGCGACGGCCAGGGCGAGCCAGAGCCAGGGGGAGGTGTCCGAGCCGGAGGCCTCGGAGGGCACCTGCCGCACGGTGAGCCCGCCGTCGGCGAGGGCGACCCGCACGACCTGCTGGAAGGAGGGCGAGGCGTACGCGCGGTCGGTGGTGGCCACGGCCACGACCATGCGGTGGCCCGTCTCGAACCGGTGGGCCAGGGCGGGGAGCACCACGTCGACGGTCGTCGCGTCGGCGGAGGCCGGCACGGAGAAGGGAACGACCTGCCCGTGCGGAAGCCGTGGCCTCCCGTCCGGCGGGACGTCGTACACCTTGGCGAAGAGGACCGCGCCCCTCGCCGTCCCGGCGATCGTGAAGGAGACGGTGGCGCTCCCCACGACGTCGACGGGCCCGTCCAGCGGGGCCGTGGAGAACAGCGCGGCCTGCCCGGGCGGGTCGAAGGCGAGGGAGCCCAGGGCAGAGCCCACACCGGGCAGGCTGGAGAGCGAGGCGGGCGCACCCCCGGCCGGGCGGACGACGGGCTGCTCAGGGCCGCTGAGTGCGACCCGCGCCGTCGACACCTCGTCGCCGAGGGGGTAGGACGCGGCCGTCCGGGTGCGGGTCGTCGCCCGCGAGCGGGTGCTCGACAGGCCGGTCTGCTGGTCGAACGCGAAAGCCGCCGGCGAGCTGGACGGATCGGGGCCGTTGCGACGCAGGTGGTGGTCGAACCATGCCGCGATGTCCTCGCGCAGGTCCGCAGCCGCGGCGTCACTCTCCGTCGTGCCACCGGCGTCGTGCCCGCCGGCGGTCCAGCGCACCGCCACCGGGGTGCCGCGCCCGCGGATCTGGCGCGCCGTCACGTCTGCCTCGGAGAGTGGGAAGAGCGTGTCCTCCTCCCCCTGGACCAGGAACGTCGGTGCG
The DNA here is from genome assembly GCF_036554925.1 of Pedococcus sp. Taxonomy (NCBI): domain Bacteria; kingdom Bacillati; phylum Actinomycetota; class Actinomycetes; order Micrococcales; family Intrasporangiaceae; genus Pedococcus; species Pedococcus sp. Next base: position 5,193 of record NZ_DATBMI010000189.1, on the reverse strand, counting down.
GTGACGGCCCCGGCCACGCTCCAGGGACTGGAGGCGTCAAGGCGCCTGCGGGCGGCTTCGTCCAGGGTCCCGGTCGCGGCGGCCGCGGTGTAGACGCGGCAGATGTCACGGGCGAACCGGCCGCACACCAGCGCCTCCTCGCTGCCGGAGGAGCCCTCCCCGGCAGTCGCTCCGGGCGTCCCCGACCCCCGGGGTCGCCCGTTCTGAGCCCCGTCCGGAGCCCCGTTCTGAGCCCCGTTGAGAGCCCCGAGACCGGTGATGCTCCCGACCCCGGGCAGGCCGCCGGGGTCGAGGTCCTTCCCGACGCCGAAGAAGATGCCGGCCCACTCGCGCTTGAAGGCCCCGGGCGAGGCGTCGCTGTCCGCCGGGGAGGCGGGGCCGCCGCCCTGGGGCACACCTGCCCCGTTCGGGAAGAACACGCGGGAGAGCCGGTTCCACGTGATCTGCGGGACGATCGCGTCCACCCTCCGGTCGGTGCCCGCTGCCATCAGCGCCAGCGCCCCTCCGTACGACTCCCCCGCGATGCCGACCCGCGGGTCGCCGGCGCCGTCCCGCGCGACCTCAGGCCGGCCACCCAGGAAGGTGATGAGGTTGCGGGCGTCCGCGACCTCCCCGTCGAGCGCGTTGAGGCCGATGAGCCCCGTGCTCCTCCCGAACCCTCTGGCGCTGTAGGTCAGGACGACATAGCCCCGATCTGCGAGGTCGGCCGCGTCGCCCCGCACCGACAGCTTCGTGCCGCCGAAGCCATGGGCCAGCAGGACCGCCGGGGCGGGCGACGAGGCGCTCACGCCGTCCGGGAGGTAGAGCCGGGTGTCGAGGGAGACCGTGCCGGCCGGGGTGCGGCTGTCGACGAGCCGGTCCTCGATGCGGTAGTCGGCGCTGCGGTTGTCCGCGATCCGCCAGCCGGCGAGACCGCCGACCAGCCCCGCCAGGACGGCACCGGTCACGAGCCGGCGGCGCAGAGCAGGTCGGGCCATGGGCGCTCCGGGGGTGCGGCGCGGGTGGGCGCAGGGCAGGGGTGGTCAGCGTCTCAGCTCCACCTGAGACTCCGCTGAGCCACCAGGCGGTCCCGCGGCGTCGTCGTGGGGCGTGAGGCCTGCGGGCGGAGCCGTCGGACGGCAGAATCCCGGGCATGACGAGCGTGGAGCCGGCGATCTCGGTCCTGCCTGCCAACGAGGCGCGCTGGGAGGACCTGCAGACCGTCCTCGGCACGCGCGGCCCGGGGTCGAGGTGCCAGTGCCAGCGGTACAAGCTGCGGCGGCGGGAGTCGTTCGCCTCGTTTCCCGTCGAGGACCGTGCCGACCGGTTGCGACAGCAGACCGACAGCGGTTCCCCGGGGTCGGGCACGACCAGCGGCCTCGTCGCGTACCTCGACGGCGAGCCCGTCGGCTGGTGCGCTGTCGAGCCGCGCGCCGCCTACGAGGGCCTGCTGCGCAACTGCCGCGTCCCCTGGGAGGGACGCTCGGAGGACAAGGGTGACGAGAGCGTGTGGGCGGTGACCTGTCTCTTCACGCGGGCGGGATTCCGCCGGCGCGGCGTCAGCCGGGCGCTCGCGCGCGCCGCGGTGGACTTCGCCCGGGAACGCGGCGCCCGCGCGCTCGAGGGCTACCCGATCACCACGACGGACGTGCTCCTCGAAGAGCTGCACGTCGGCACCGAGGGCGTGTTCGCCGATGCCGGCCTCAGGGTGGTCAGCCGTCCGACCGTGCGACGAGTCGTGATGCGGGTCGACTTCTGACCCGCCGCCGGCGCTCCCGGGTCCCGGGACGGCTAGCGCTGCAGCAGGCGGAGCCTCGTGGCCACCCCGGCGAGCGCCGGCCTGCCGCCACTGGGCGTGCTCGGCCTCGTGGCCGCGGCGTGCAGCACCTCGGCCCGGACGTTGTGCTCGATCTCGCGGTTGAGCACGGGCAGCAGCGTATCCGCGAGGTTCGCGGTCAGGGTGACAGCGTCCCGGTCGAAGCCCAGGAAGTCGAAGTCTGCCGCGTACAGGTCGTGGATCCGACTCACGGTCCGGGGGCTCACCATCGTGAGGTCGACGTCGACGGGCGAGTCGTTGTCGTGCCCGACCTCGTGCAGCTGGACGCCCTCCGAGGCGAGGCGGCCTCCCAACCAGTCGATCGTCTCGCCCAGCCGGTCGGTGCGGCCGACGTGGTCGAACCGGCTGAGGTCCCGCCGGAGCAGCTCGTACTGGGACACCAGGTGCACGTCCCGGTGGACCAGCGAAGGGTCCGCGCTCAGGTGCTCGACCAGCTGGTCCAGATCCGCAAGCACCTGCTCGACGTCGTCGAAGCGACGCAGCCCCGGGTCCGGGAGACCCAGCCTGGCCCGGTAGTAGGGCGCTCGCACGAGGTACTTGCTCGACCACGTCGTCAGGAGCCGCTCGACCGGGTGGCGCACAACGGTGAAGACGTGGCGCAGGCCCGCACGCATCAGCCGCTCGTAGTCCGCGTCGCCGAGCGAGTCGACCATGGGCCGGCCACCCGCCTCCCCGTCCCAGATGGTCTGGCTGACCAGCGACTCCTCGCCCAGCGACTCGACGAAGCGGCCGGGGAACGGGACGCCGGCCGTGCGGGTCAGCGCCACGTTCAGCGACGTCCCGGCAGCCTTGGGGATCGACACGTAGAGCAGGCGCCACCCGGGGTGCAGGAACGCCAGGCCGTTGTAGCTGCGCACCCACTGGGTGAATTCCGGCGTTTCCGGCATCGTTGGTCCTCCCGGGAGTGGCTGTGGACTCGCCTCGACTGGCGCACACGCTGGCGCCGCGAGGTGTCCGCCCGGTGTCGCGCGGGCGTCCCCGAGGTGGCCGTCATCGGTCGCGTCCCCACCTCCGGCCCGGCCGGCGCCGCTCGCGTCCTTGTACCGGCCAGCCCGCTGCGGTGATACTGCGCCAAGGGGGTGCACGCACCTGCCGACCGCCCGTCGCCCCTGGAGCAGCCATGCGCGTCCAACCCCGCTTCCACGTCGGAGTCGTCGCGGTCGTCGTCTACGCGGTGCTCGTCGTCACGGCCTGGGGGCTCCTCGGCGTCGACTACACGACCATCTCGAGCACCACGGAGAACGTCCTCAGGGGAATCGTCGTCCCCGTCGGCGCCGGCACCGTCTTCCTGGCCGGCTACGCCTCATGGCTGGGCTGGTGGCAGCCGGCCCTGCGCGAACGGGAGCGCGTCGCGCCGAGGTGGACGCTGGTCGTACCTGCCCTCATGGTCGTCACCGCGTCGCTCACCCTCGTCTCGGCTGAGCTCTCCGTCCTCAGCGCCGGCCACCTCGCCGTGCTGGCGGTCGGCACGCTGCTGGTCGGCTTCTCGGAGGAGCTCCTGACGCGAGGGCTGCTGCTCGTCGGATTCCGCGGCAGCGTCTCCGAGGCGCTGTCCTGGTTCTGGACCTCGTTCCTGTTCGGCCTGATCCACGCCGTGAACCTCTTCTTCGGCCAGTCGGCGCTGGACACCATGCAGCAGGTGGTCTCCGCCTTCCTTTTCGGCTCGGCCCTGTACGTGACGCGGATGGCCACCGGGGCGCTGGTCGCGGCGATGCTGGTGCACGCGTTCTGGGACTTCGCGAGCCTGTCGTTCACCGGGTCGGGCGCCGAGGCGACGACCCTGACCGCGGTCGGTGGCATCCTGAACTACCTGACGATCGTGCTCGCGCTGGTCTCGGTGGTGGTGATCCTGCGCGCCAGGCGGGCGGCGCCCTCAGGCTCCTCGACGACGCGGGTCGCCGCGTGACGGGGCCGGCCGGCGGCCGGCGGTCCCGGCGCCGGGCACACCGGGGAGCTTGAGCGCGGCGGCGATGGACGACTGGTACCAGACCACCCTCGTCGAGACCGGCCGCTCGGCGGCGCTGTGGCTGCTCGTCGGCTTCGTCGTGACGTACGCGGTCACGCGCTGGGTCACGTTGCGGATCCGTGCCCGGTCGGTGAGCGGCGCAGACGCGGGGTCCTCACCGCTCAAGGACGTGCACATCGGTGGCGTCCACATCCACCACCAGGTCTGGGGGATCCTCCTGGTCCTGCTCACCGGCGTCCTGGAGTTCCGCTTCCAGCCCGAGTCGCCGTGGGTGGACGTCCTCGCGGCGCTGTTCGGCGCCGGGGCCGCCCTGGCCCTCGACGAGTTCGCCCTCTGGCTGCACCTCGAGGACGTGTACTGGTCCGAGGAGGGCCGCAAGTCGATCGACGCCGTGATGCTGGCGGCCGTGGTGGGCCTCGTGCTCCTGGTGGGGTCCTCCCCCATCGGGGTCGACCAGGAGACGGTGGCGACGACGGGGGTGTGGGGCACGGCGGTTGCCATCGTCTGCCACATCGCCTACACGATCGTGTGCCTGCTCAAGGGCAAGATCGCCACGGGGCTCGTCGGCCTGCCGGTGCCCCTCCTGGCGCTCGTGGGAGCCGTCCGGCTCGCCCACCCGTCGTCGTTCTGGGCCCGCCGGTTCTACTCGCAGGCCAAGACCGCCAGGGCCGCCAGGCGCCACCAGCGCACCCTCGCCCGCCGGGACAGGGTGCGAGACCTCTTCTCCGGCGGGCGGTGACCGCAGACCCGTTGGAGACCACGCTCAGCAGCCGGCCCGCGTCACGGCGCGACCGGGATGCGGTCGGCGAACGACTCGACCTTCGTCCGCCAACCGTCCTCCAGCGGTCCCTTGAGCCCGGTCACGAGGACCTTGTCCTCGGCGACCTTCGCGAGCCCCTTCGCCTCGAGGATCTCGTTCATGATGGGGATGACATGCTGCCACCTCGCGATCTCCTCCTCCGTCGGCATCCTCCCGGTGTTCTTGTCCGGCTTGGGTGCCGCCTCGGTGGTCAGGATTGCGTACCTCGTGCCGGACGGCAGAGCCACCTTCTTGAGGAAGCGGCGCATGCCACCGATCGGCTTGCCCAGGCGGCCGGGCGAGCTGAACACGTACAGGTCGGCCGACGGCGGCTCCTTGGGCTGCAGCTCCCGGATGTGGTGGACGACCACCATGACCCCCTTGGCGGCCATCTGCTTCTTGAACTCCTCGGCGACCATGGCGCCGTTGCCGTACTTCGACGCGTGCAAGTACTCGATCTTCATGCTGAGTCCTTCGCGACGGTGCGACGGGTCTCGCGGACCCGCCCGCGCTGACTTTCTGACGTCTCCATGACGCGACGTGCGGCCGAGGAAGGTCAGAGGCGAAGGGCCCCTCCGCAGCGTCAGCCCCGGCAGTGGCGAGCCGCGGGGC